>JAZDLJ010000280.1:0-15630 GCA_043802115.1 bacterium
GATTGAAATAAATCATGTCTCATTGCTAGTCATTTTTCAGTCGTCCCTACGGGACTCAAAAATATTTTTAATTCTCCAATCCCAGCAATAAATTGCTGGGCTATTTTCATATAATCCCTACGGGATAAAAAAATATAAAAACAATTTTGTAGGTACTTAAGGGGTTTACTGAATATTTATGTTTGTACCTTAGTGCCTCTGTGCCTTAACATACTGGTTTTAACTAACACAATCGCTTGGAAAAACCTAAGTTGTATAGAATGAGGGGGTATTAAGTCAGTATGCATCCAGAAAGAATAATCCAATTAGAGAATCTAAAAAATCTCCTTAAGGAAAGCGGAGACAGAAAAAGATCGCCCTTTTATACCTTAAAGGCAACAGCAAAAAGGGTTAAATTATTAGCCAAGCTATTTCGTAAGGCGTATAGAGAGGATACAATAGTAGCCTGGCGAAATCTTATTATGCCTACTGAGATATTTTACGCTTATGATATTACCCCTTTCTGCACCGAGTCTGTGGCTGCGATGTTAGCAGGCAACAATTTGAGTTCAAGATTTTTAGATACAGCCAGCGATAATAATTATTCTGTGGATTGTTGTTCATTTTTGCGCTGTATCATGGGCGCGGTTATAGAGGATTGCCTCCCTACCCCTGATTTTTTGGCCTGCACAAGTTATTATTGTGATGGGGCGTGCAGGGTATTTGATGGCCTTCGGAAGAATTATAAAAAAGAGCTGTTTTTTATTGATATCCCATATGATTATCCTGCCAGGGAATCCATAGATTATGTCGCCTCTCAGCTTGAAGAGATGACTATAGCTATTGGAGATATGATCGGGAAAAAGATTGATCTGGATAGATTAGCTGAGGTCATTAATCTCTCCAATCAGGCGCGGGAGTATTGGGTCAGGATCTGTCAGTTGCGGAGGAACTCACCTGCCCCTGTCCTTGGCGGAGAGGCCATTGACTATGCCACTGTATTTACTCATGCCTGGGGGACTAAGGAACTGGTAGAGATATATAAACTCTTGTATGAAGAGCTTAAGGAGCAGGTTGAAAGGGATAGAACAGACGCTCAACCTGAGAAGAAGCATAGGATCCTGTGGAGACACCTAAGGCCATATTATTCTGATAATCTCCTGACTGATATTGAGACCAGGCATTCGGCTGTTGTTGCCTTTGAAGAAGTTAATCATGTGCATTGGGGAGAGATGGATACTCGGGAGCCTTATAAAAGCCTGGCAAAAAAAATACTTGGTAATCTGCCAGTAGGAAAGATAAACCATTGGATAGAAGATTTTTTTTATATGGTAGAATGCTACAAGATAGATGCAGTGATCTCCTTTGCCCATAGGGGATGTAGGCAATTAAACTCATCTGTTCAAATATTAAAGGATGTCTTAAACAAAAAAGATATTCCTCTCCTCGAACTAGATGGTGATTGTGTAGATTCAAGGGATTACTCTGAAGAACAATCACGAATAAGAATCAACAGTTTTATAGAGCTCTTGCAAGGTAATAAATAATAAATTATAAACATTAAGGATATAAAAAAGAGCAGAGGGTAAAAACTTATTATGACCATTTTAAATCATTATGTAATTGCCCTATCATCAAGTTCAATATCATTCTTTCTGTTAGCCCTAATTGTTTATTTAAATAACCCTAAGAAGAAAAAGATAAACGTAATCTTTAGTTTTTATTCATTAAGCATTGGAGTCTGGAGTATGGGACAGGCTTTTTGCGTTAGCGCCTCAAGTGAGGCAAGCGCCCTTTTTTGGGCACGCTTTTTCCATGCTGGGGTAATCTTTATCTCCACTACCTTTATCCATTTTACCTATACCTTATTAGGGTTTACTGGGAAAAGACACAAAAAGGTACTATTTACCTTATATACCTTAAGTCTGGTCTTCTTGGTACTGGATATGACCCCTCTCTATATACCGAGTGTAGTTGCCAAAAAATTTTCGTTAAACTTCTACTGGAAGATCGGGCCTGCCTATATCCTCTTTCTTGTCTTTTGGGTAGGCACCGTAATCTATGGGCTTTATGAATTATTCAATGCCTATTCTAATGCCAAGGGAGTCAGACGCAATCAACTTGCCTATTTCTGCTGGTCTACATTAGCTGGTTATATAGGTGGCTCAGGTAATTACCTACCAGCCTTTAATCTCCACATCTATCCTTTTAATCCCTTTGGCACCTATGCTGCTCCTCTATATATGATAATAATTAGTTATACTATCATCAGATACCGTCTAATGGATATTCGACTGATCATCAAAGACACCACTATCCATATCCTCTCAGCCCTGGCCATTAGTATAACATTTATTACTCTAGGCCTGAATTTTTTCTCAAGGCCAACCATGATAATTATGATTATCCTCACAGCTATCGCCTCTTCATTATTCTTTCCTTTTTTAAAAAGGCTCTTACAGCCAATTATCTATGGGAGTAGATATCAATACCAAAAAACCATAAGCAGATTTAGTAAGGAATTGGTTTCTATCCTTCAGATGGACGAATTATTAAAGACTACTATTGACACCATTGTAAAAGCAATGGGCTTAGAAAAGGGGTATATATTGCTATTAGACGAACAAGGAGTGAATTATTCTCCCAGGTCATCCTATGGTTTAATAGAGATGAAAAATCTTAGTCTTGCTGTAAAGGATAGGTTTATAGACTGGTTAAGGCAACAAAATGATATAGTCGTAAAAGAAGACCTGGAGAGAAATATCGTGGAATCTGATGTAGAGGGGAAGATGGCTATAGAAAAGATGCGACAAATAGAGGTGGATGCCTGTGTTCCTATGATAATAAAGGGAAACTTAATCGGCCTGATTACCTTAGGTAATAAGAGTACAGGTGATATCTATAATACAGAGGATGTAGAACTCCTTACTACCCTGGCCAACCAGCTCTCAATAGCCATCGAAAATGCCACGGCCTATAACAAGATTGAGAATCTAAATCAGGAACTTGCTCAAAAGATGCAAGAATTAACGGAGACCCAGGAATATCTACTTAAATCAGAAAAAATTAACCTCCTTGGTGAATTGGCCTTTGGGCTCGGACACGAGCTTAGAAATCCCTTTATGTGCCTTCAGGGGTGTCTGGATATGATTACATGGAAGATTGAGGATTTGAAACTCCAGGGGGCTTCGACATCTGAGATTATGGGCCTGATTGAGAGTGGCAAAAAGGAGTGTTTGCGGGTAGGTAGTATTATTGACAACCTCAGAGATTTCGCTAAACCTGGTCAGGCAGAATCGGTTGATATCAATGAGATTATCGAACGTTCTTTAGAACTGGTCCAACATGAGATAAAGATGGGGAATATAGAGATCATTAAGGATATCCCCCCTGTCCTGCCTAAGATAAACGGGAGCCTGGTTCAGTATGAACAGGTCTTTATCAACCTGATTAGAAATGCCTGTCAGGCCATGGAGACAAAAAAGGAGAGTAAACTCTATTTAAGCGTCAATAACTATGCTCAGGATCACCTGGCGATCTCTGTAAAAGACACAGGCAGTGGGATCTCTGCCAAAGAATTGTCCAGGTTATTTGGGAATTTTTACACTACCAAAAAGGATGGAATGGGCATGGGACTGTACATGAGTAACCGAATTATCAAGGCCTTTAATGGGAGGATAGAGGTGAATAGTGACGAGGGAGAAGGTTGTACTTTTACAGTAATTTTACCTTTAAAAAGTGTATAAAGTGTGCTAAGGTTGGAAAAAGAGAAAAAATGGGCATCCGTTAAGCTATAAAAGTAGTTTACACTTTTTTTATAATCTCACGCAGAGATACAAAGCCACAGAGTAAGAATAAAAGGAAAAAAAATCAAACAGTAAGCATTATTCTCTGTGATCTCTGCGGCTCTGTGTGAAAATATTTTTTTTAAAAGTGTAAACAGGTGAATGAAGGATGCCAAAAACTTACTCACTCGGTCTAATTGGAGGATTATTATGAGACAGTTTAAAATAATAGTTGAAAAACATCCTGATGGATATGTGGCGTATCCTTTAGGGATTAAAGGTAGTGTTGTCGGGGAAGGTGATACATATGAGGCAGCCCTTTTAGAGGTAAAATCAGCAATCCGTTTTCATATTGAAACCTTTGGAGACGATATTCTTAATATCGATCCTCCAGTAATCGAAGCATTTGTGGCTGAAGCAGGGGTAGAGGCATAATGACAAAATTTCCTATTGATGCGCCAAAAAAGAAGGTAATCAAGGCGTTTGAAAGACTAGGATTTAGGATGATACGGGAAAAAGAACATATTTCTATGATTAGGGAAAATGCAGATGGTTCCAAAGTCCCGTTAACTATGCCAAATCATCCTAGAATAAAAGCTTCTACTTTAAGAACGATCTGCACTCAAACAGGGATTTCAAGAGATGCCTTTTTAAAAACCTATTTAAGCTCTTAATTCTATTCTTGGCAAGGAGGTATAACCAATGCTTAAACTGCTTATCGTAGACGATGAGGATATGATACGGATGTACCTGGATATCTTTTTTAGACGAAAGGGATATGAGGTATTTACTGCAAACTGTGGTGAAGAGGCGCTTCGGATTGCTGAAGGAGAAAAACCGCATTTGATGTTTTTAGATATGTTTATGCCTAAGATGAGCGGCATGGAGGTCTTAAAGAGGATCAGGGAGAAGGATAAGGTCATTAAGGTGATTATGATTACTGGTTATTATAAAGACAAGGAAGATATGGAGCAGGCCAGGAAATTAGGGGCAGACGAGTATATCCTGAAACCCTTTGAGCCTGAATACCTTGAGACAGAGGTTATCTCCAAGATCAAGATAAAACTCTTTGATGACCTGCGTAAAGAAGTAGATGAGAAGAGCAGGTTAAATATGGAGTTAAAGGGATTGAATGCCACCCTGGAAAAAAAGGTAGAGGAACGGACAAGGGAACTAAAAGAGGCCCAAACCCAATTAGTACATTCAGCCAGATTGGCCTCAGTTGGACAGTTAGCCGCTGGGATGGCGCATGAAATAAATACACCCTTATATACCTTAAGAAATTGCCTTGAGGTTATAGATAAAAGGATAGAAAAGGTTAAAAAAGAGGCGCATCCTGCCTTTATAGAATCCATAGACCTGGGCAGGAAATCTCTGGAGAGGATACAACATCTGATTGACTCTTTATTAGGCTTCTCCCGCAAAAACAGGGAAGGGATGAATTATGTGGATATCCGGCAGGGTATTGAGGATACCCTTGTCATGATAGAACACCAGTTAAAAGGTGAGATTCAAGTCCATAGAGAATATGGAGAGATTGGCATAATAGAGGCTGATTTACAACAGGTTAATCAGGTTTTTATGAACCTTTTTACCAATGCTATCTATGCTATTATGGCCAGGAAAGAAAAAATAGAAGATTGTGGTCATCTCTGGATTAAAATCTGTGATAATGGGGAATATATAACTATTATTGTAAAGGATGATGGTCTTGGGATACCTAAAGATATCCAGGACAGGATATTTGATCCTTTTTTTACCACCAAAAAGGTAGGAGAAGGAACTGGATTAGGGTTAAATATTAGCTATAGGATCATTAAAGATCATAATGGAACGATTGATGTAGAGAGCGAAGAGAATGAAGGCGCTGTCTTTAAGCTTCATCTTCCTAAACGGCAAAAACCAAAAGGAGGGAATAAATGTTCGGGTCTATAAATTATAAAAAATATCCAATCTTATTTGTAGATGATGATCTTGATGCCTTAAAGTCCATAAAAATGATCCTGGAGGCGAATTTTACTGTTGATTCCACTGATGATCCCTACAAGGCCTTAGAGATGCTCAAAGAAAGAGAATATGCCCTGGTCTTATCAGATCAAAAGATGCCCAGGATGCCAGGATTTGAGTTGCTGGCCAGGGTTAAAGAGATATCACCCTTGACTATAAGGGTTCTTATCACTGGTTTTGCTGAGATAGAAGATGCTATAAAGGCTATCAATAATGGAGAAATCTATCGGTACATCCCTAAAAAAATACCTAATGAAGATAGAGATATCCTTATCAGGCAAGCCATACAATGGTATCACCTTCAGAAGGAAAGGGATAGATTATATACTGCTAACCAAAGGCTTTTAAAGCAACTTGCCACCCAGGAAAAGATATCTGCTGTGGGCTATTTTGGGAATGTCGTATATGGAATGTTTCGACCTTTATTGCAACATTTAGGTCATGATTTAGCCAGAGAAGAGATGAAATATGTTTGTGGGGATGCCTGCGTCCGGCCAAAGGAAACAAAGATGTTGATGGAAAAGATAGCAAAGGCAATTGTGACCCTTAAAGAGATAACTGATTCAGAGTTTTTTGTTAAACCTTTAAAGGAGGGTATCCCTGTATCTGAAGAAAATGCGAACTTAAATGGGATTATTAGAAATATTCTTGATTATTATGTGCCGCGTTATACAGTTTCCAAAGAGGAAGAAAAAAAATATAGATTTGACCTAAAATTAGCCAAAGACCTGCCTCAATTGAGATTGGATGTTGATAAAATTGACTATGCGATAGAACGTATAATATTAAATAGTATGGAGTCCAGGGAGGATGTTACTGTCACGATAAAGACTAAACTAAAAACAGAGGAGAAGAAAGAATATGTTGTCTTAGAGATATCTGATGATGGGTGCAGTATCCCTAAAGATAATTTAGAAAAGGTACGCACCCCTTTTTTTACCACCAAACCAGGACAGGCAGGACTTGGTCTTACTATTGCAGAAAATATTTTTAATAAGCATGAGGCTACCATTGATATTAAAAATAACCTGCTTAAAGGAATTACGGTTACAATTACCTTCCTACCTCAACATTAAAATTCTTCAATTCGTAAGAATCACTTTCCTTAACATAAATATACTTATATTTTTTATCAAAAATTTGTTTTATTCGAGGACTTATTAAACCTTCTTTTACAAGGAGTTCAAGATCGTCAGGATAGCGCCTGTAATTCAACTTATAGAGTTCAAGGGTGTTTTGAAGAGTTAAAAGAGCGCTTTCTTCTATAAAATAAGCTACTCCTTTTAAATAATTACGAGATGTACTTTGAAGGATTGAAAAACTAATGAAGCAACATGCTATTATTGCTATAACTGTAAACAGAGTAAAAGTAGCTGTAAATGCTTGAGAAACACCTGAAGTAACCTTTTCTGTTATCAGATCAAAAAGAAGTGTATTTTTTACTTCAACATGTTTTTCTGTAACTTGTTCAATCAATCCAGCCTTTAAGAAACCGTACAATATCTTAAGGGTTTCAAATTTATTTACCTTGCTAAGATCAATTATATCTCCAATTGTCCTATAAATACTTACAAGATTAAATATATATTTTTCTGACTGAGTCAGTGCTATTTTCTGTCCAGACACCATTTCATCAAGGTGCTCAAGAGATAAGACCTCTTTATTTTCGTCACTTATTTCTTCCTTGCTAAAGATCCTTTCTTTTGCCCCTTTTATCTTTGTACAAATCATATTTGTACTGTAGATACTTTTTTCTATGATCGGCCATTCATCTAATTGTCTAATCCCTTCCATAATTAGATTTTGAGTATTAAGGGGAATGAGGTGGTTTATTTCATAGTCATAATCTGTATCTATCCTTGAATGAAATTTAAAATGGCCATTAGGCCATTTAAATAATTCATAAATAGTTTCTTCTACCTGGAGTTTTATTGCCTGGGCAAGATCTTCCTGGGAAATTATTCCTTTAGAAACTAATATCTTACCAAGTTTAAGTTTTACCTTGTTTTGTTCATGTAAAGAATCGTCTACATCTTTATCTGTAATAATACCCAATCGTAATAATACCTGACCAAGCCTTTTTTCATTCTCCCTTTCTCCAAGGAAAGTGAATACAACCAGCCCTCTTTTGAAAATAACATCAGCCGACCTCCCTTCTAAGGTTATTTGGAGAAGGCCATCCTTTTGTTGCATATAAATTAATTGAAATATGTCAGCTAAACCGAACTCTTTTAGGTTGCCTTCTATACTCATAATTAAACTACTCCATACTCTGAAAGGGCTTGATGATATACTACTCCAACTTAGGTTTTTCTAAAATAGACATCTTTCCAAAATAAATACCGTATTCTCTAAGTATCTAAGGCAAGGTAATTGCTCACTCCCCCCTTTAAAAGATTAAAAAACAATATTCACCACAGAGACGCAGAGAACACAGAGAAAAAATAAAAGATATAAAAATCATGTAGTTCTCTGCGTTCTTCGCGTCTCTGCGGTGAAAAATGTAGTTAATAACCTTCCTAATCACGATAAGGGGGTGAATAGTTACAAGGCAAGAGAAGACAAAGATTTTTGTCTTCTCACCCGCAAGATTATTTTGGAAAGATGTCTAATATGTGCCGTACCTATCCTATCCTCTTTTTAATGAGACATAATATGTAACCGCTAATAGTATACCTATTAATTTAAAACCAAAAAGAAAATTATATGTAGGATGATGATAGAAGGTAAAGTTATTCAGGATGAAAAATAGGCTCAAAAAAATCCAGGTAGACATATAGAATAAACCCTCGATTATATGGTTAGTGTAAACCTGGCCGCTTCCTGGAAGGATTAGGTTAAAGAGTAACTTTATCCGTCTCTGTTTTTCAGTAAATCTTCTAATATTAATAATCTTCTTTATTTTATCCTTTGCCTTAATCCCGCTTTTTTTTGATAAGAAGAACTCACAGTCCCTGCAGACATCTGTTGTACTTAATATTTCGTGACCTTTACTACATGTTGGTTCGCCACACTTGGGGCAATAAAATGCGTATCCTTTTTTTGACCAGATATGGTGAATAAAAATAGAAAAGAGTATAGCTAAACTAATCAGGATATAAAAGCTGGTTGGTGAATTAGCTCTTGATAAGAAGAATAATAGTGAATTAGCCATTGAATTACTTTCAGGGGTTGATTGATATGCCTTTTTCCAAAATTCATCCAAAGATAATTCGTAAGAGATAACCTGTGGGGCTAATTTTTTTACTATATAAGGACTTATGAATTCAGGATTAAATTTCTGGGCGATATTAATTTCTCTCTCAGAATTTATCAGATCAATAAGATTTGCATACGTCCGCCCTTGGTTATAGTGAGCTATCGCCGATTCCGGAGCAATCTCAATGCCCTTTTTAAACATAGCCTGTGCGTTATTATATTCTTTATTTAAAAAATGAATAACCCCAATATTATTATATGCCTCTTTCATATAAATTTTAAGGTCAATTAATTCTAAATACATATTTAATGCCTCCTGGAAATTTCCATATTTTTGATTTACAATAGCTAATCCAAGCAGGCATTGAGGTGATTTATTTTTCCGATAGAGATCACTAACCTTTTTAAGTAAGTCTTTATGATAATTACCCTCAATTATGTCAATAAAAATAGTTGTATCTTTATTATAATAACTTGTTAATAGGCTGGTTGTCGTATTTAATAACGTTGGTATGGTCAAGAGATAGATTAAAAAAAGACAAATTAAAAATTTATATTTTTTAGATACATATCCCCAACAGATTATCCCCCAAAAGTACATTATCCATATAGGAATCCCAAAGATAATAGGGAGTATTATAGCTAGAATAGCAACTACTTTTTTTACTCTTAAAGTAAATATCCCGGATAGATGTCCCATAATCTGATGTCTAAGAAGACCTTCGTGTTTAACAAAATTAATTAATAGAAAAAAAAAGAATAAAATAAAAGGGAAGATAAGCAAGGTAAGAAAAAGGTAAATCCAAAAGAGATACATTGTATGGATGTTATTAAAAATATGCTGGATCGCTTGGGTGTAATAGTTAAGAGAGACGTACGGATGAAAATTATTTTTTTGCAGGTTAAGCTTAGCTAAACCAAGATAAGCAGGTACATAATCATTTGCAAGACCAATGGCTTTCGTATAAAGATTGCCTGCCAGATCGTAATTAGTATCTTTTGAAGCCAGAAAAGCCTCATGAACTATAGCTCCGGCGTAAGCAGAAAGATTTTTTAAGTCATTTTTGTCCTTTATCTGTCCTAATTCATTATATGCCTCATCAGCCTTTTTAACATCTCCTTCCTTTAAAAAAGTTTTTCTTTTATCCCAGAGTTCACTGATGTTAGCAACAGATATAGTTGTAGTAACAGAGGATTTAGTTGTAGTAAATTTTGTTTTAGATTCATCTGTAGGTATGATTGAGATCTCCTCAGGAGAAGAGTCGTCAGAAGCACATGTTTTTAGAGAGATAAAGGGATAAAGGGATAAAATAGACAACAATATTATTAGCGATAATGTTGTGTAATTTTTTCCAGAGATGGTTTTTAAAAGATAACCTAATCGCATTTGGTCACTATGTCTTTATCGTAGCCATAAATTTCATTAATAATCTCCTCTTTACTTTCTTTAGAGGATCTGTCAAGTTTATCGAACTCTTCCAGAGACATAATGCCAAGCTTAACTTCAACTCCCCAACTGTTCATTTGTCTAATTTTTGCTTTAATTACAGCTACTAATTTTTTTAGATACTTATAGACACCTTTAAAATCATTGTCAATGGCAAAATGACTTTTAAAACAAATGTATGCCTCTGAATCTTCACCTCTATATACAATCTTTATAGTACACACAATATCTTCTTCATCTATTTCCTGGTCTTCTTTAAATCTATCAGTTAATCTTCTTCTTGGTTTAGTATCTAATTTGCTTTCTTTGATAACTATATAAGACTCATTGCCGTCTGAATCAATCTTAGCTGCAATACATACCTTGTTATCACACCATTGTTCAATTATAGCATTAATTATTTCTTTTGTTGCATTTTGCATTAGATTCCCTCCTCTTTTTACTAACAATGGACATAAAGTTGCTTTTATACTTTATGTCCATTGTTAGTTTTTTTTGTTTTTTCATATCAATAATGGCTCTGGTGCGAAAATTTGCCTTGACAAATACCCTTTGTATGATACCATAATCTTGCCATAATTGTAAGCAA
Source organism: bacterium (assembly GCA_043802115.1). Lineage (GTDB taxonomy): Bacteria > SZUA-182 > SZUA-182 > JAZDLJ01 > JAZDLJ01 > JAZDLJ01. The sequence goes on from JAZDLJ010000280.1 coordinate 11,006, forward strand.
GTTTATTTTACGATAAAAAATAACATTTGGAATAAGGATAAAGTAAAAAAACAACTTTATCCCTATTCCAAATCTAAGGAGAAAAATATATGTTCAGAACTTCTAAGGCCAAAATGGGTCCTAACCCAGAAGAAATAATAGGATTATTAGAAGAAAATTCATCAGGGTTAGGCCAGCTTTTAGAAAATGCTAGAGAGGAAAAGGCAAAACTGCATCTATTATTAGGGAATATAACTACTCAGATAAACAATCTTTCAAAAGAGACAGTGTTAATTTCAGAAGTTGAAAACAAACTTTCAATACTACGATCATTAGCAGATGGTGTAGAAAAAAAGATTGAAGAATTAACTAAGTCCAAAGAGAATATTGATAATGTTGAGGAGCGGGTAAGAAATCTTGATTTAATGATGAAAGATGTGGATGAAAAGATACAGTTAATAGACAATAAGAAGAATGCCCTTTTAGCTACTAATGAAAAAATGGATTGTTTAAGGGAAGATATTGGCCATGTTGAAGAAGAACTGAAAAAAATAAGTGGATTTGGGACTGTCTTAAGCCAGGAGATAGATTCTTTAAAAGAGAATAGTAAGATTATTAATGGGGTGGTTAGCAAGGTAGAGGATCTCAACAAAACTATCGATATCCTTGGATCCCAGGTTGAGAAGATAGATAATTACAAGGAAAATATAGGTAATAAAATCAGTAATTTTGATAGACAACTAAAAGAAAGCGATGGTTTAGCAACTAATATAAAGGAAAAGTTAAATGGGTTGGCTCAGGAGCGGGAACTCTATGAAGGGACAAAACAAAGAGTCGATGCCTTAAATTCTCTTGCTGAATATGTAAAAGGAAAGATAAACAAATTATCTCAACAAAGGGCAATAGTCGAGAAGGCAAATGAAGAAGCAGGAAAACTTAATGTGCTAATTTGGGATATGGAATCCAAAATAGCTAAACTCTCTGAAGAAAACAAATTAATAAAGAAGGCTGATAAAAATGTTGTAAGACTTCAATCGATGCTGGATGAGATAGAATCAAAAGTAAAAGAAGTAATGGATATTAAAAGTCTTGTTCAACAGGTTACAGATGGTATTAATATCTTAACTACCCTTTCAAAGGATATAGATAATAAGGCCAAAGAATATGCGAAAGAAAAGAAGACAATAAAAGAGATTGAGACAAGGATTGACATTGTTTTGGGCCTCTTGAAGGACGCAGAAGGAAGAACAACCAGGCTAGCCTCTGGATTATTAATGATTGATGAATCAAATAGTAAAGTAGATAGCATGCAACAAAAAATTAACCTGGCTATGAGTAGCATCGAGAAGGTATTAGAGGAAGTTAAGTTTGTAGATGAGGTAAAAAAACAGTTGGAAGATCTAAATCGTCTTGCCAATGCTATCCATATCAGGACAGAACAACTCCTCGAACAAAAAAATATTATTTTAGCAACAGAGGAAAAATTTGAAGGACTTGGTCTTTTAGTTAAAGATGTTGAGGATAAGACTGAAAAATTAAAAAATGAGCGAATCTTTTTTGAAAATATTGATCCTAAAGTTACACGTCTTCATCAAGATACAGAAAAGATTGTAACTCATGCCGAAGATTTATTGCAAAAACTTAGTATTACCAGCGATGTTGAACAACAGTTAGATAAACTTAATAAACTCTATGATAATTCTAATTTACAGATAGAAGAGCTTAGTAAAAAGGTAGTATTGGTAGAAGAGGTTGAAAAACGATTTGAAAAGTTGACGAGTATAGCTGGTGAGGTAGATACGGCTATAAAACAGTTGACCCAGCAGAAATCCCTGATTGAGAATACTGAACAAAAGGTTGATAGCTTAAATTTTTTATCAGAGGATCTTAAGATAAGGGTAGAGGATGTCTCGAAAAAACTAAATTTTATTGAGGATATCAGTCGTAAAACGAAAGAACTTAATGTCTTAACAGAGAGTGTAAAGTTGGTTATCAGTAATCTTGCTCAAGAAAAGAATTTTTTTGTTAATTATCAGAAGCAGCTCGAAAAACAAAATGATAATCTGGCTAAGATAACAGAGGCATCAAATACCAGGGTAGATGAGGTGTATGAGAAACAGAAGCAATTTGATGAAATGCAACAGAAAAAGTTTGAGAACCTTACTCAGTTGACCTCAGAGATAGATGTTAAAGTAAATGGCATAAATAAACAGATGATTACGATGGATTCGATTGGTAAAAAACTAAAAAGCCTTGAAGAACTATCTTTAAACGTTACTTCAAAGATAGATTTCATTAGTAGTGAGAAAAAAGAGATCGGAAAGGTTGAAAAAAGACTACAAGATGTTGATTATATATTAAAAGATCTTGATGGTAAAATAGGGAAAATAGTAAAGGAAAAGGATGCTGTTGAGAATGTCCAGGATGAAGTTAGTAAATTGCAAATAGTAATAAAGGATGTCAGGGCTGAAATAAAGGAATTAAATAACACAAAGAAAGGGTTATATGAGACAGAGGAAGAGATGAATAAATTAACTTCATCGATAAAGGAAGTAAATGGACAGATGCAGGAGGTTTTAAAAAATAAAGAATTGCTGGAAGCTACTCAAAAGAAGATTAATAATCTAAATTTCTTAGCAGAAGATGTTAGCGCCAAGCTTCAAAATTTGAGTCATCAGGAAGTATTAATTGAAAAGGCTGATCAATCAGCGATTCGTTTAGAGGAATTATTAAATAAGGTAGATTTAAGGATGAGGGATTATGGTAAGCAGCAGGAGTTATAGATTTTCAGAAAAATAATTACAAAATAATAGAAGATGAGATTAGAACATTTTGTTGAGCGCCATAGGGAGACTTTTTGTAAATTTTCTTAGTGAAGCTTTCCGTTAAAAATTGCCATTGTTTGAGCGTAGCGAGTTTTGGCAATTTAGGAAAGCGAGCTTAGACAATTCAAAAAGGCTGCCCGTTAAGCGAAACAAAGATGTCCTAATTTTATCAAATAAATTGTAATTATTTTTCTGAAAATCTATAGCTTAGTAAGTGATGAATTTAAAAGAGTTCATCATTCTGATTTCATCACTTTTATTATATTATAAACATTATCCCGTTGTGCTGGGATGTAATCTGCCTCTTTAATTAACCTGATAATATCTTCCTGATCCATCCGAAAGTTCAGACCAGCAGCTTTAACTACATTTTCTTCGAGCATAGTACTACCAAGGTCATTAGCGCCAAATTTAAGGGCTACCTGGGCAATTTTGTCCCCTTGAGTAACCCAGGAGGCTTGAATATTATTAAAATTGTCCAACATGATTCGAGAAATTGCCAACATCTTTAGATATTCCACCCCAGAGGTTGAATATCCCGGTAATTTAGTATTAGCTGCCTGGAAACTCCATGGTATAAAGGCAGTAAACCCATGAGTTTTATCTTGTAACTCTCTTATACTGATAAGATGTCTTAATCTATCTTCAGGATTATCTATACTCCCAAACATCATAGTTGCTGTAGTTGGTAATCCAATTTTATGTGCCTCTTCCATAACCCCCAGCCATTCTTTCACTGAGATTTTAGATGGGCTTATCTTTTTTCGAACTCGATCAACTAAGACCTCAGCGCCTCCACCTGGCACTGAATCAAGACCGGCTTCTTTAAGCCTTCTAAGCGTTTTCTTAATACTAAGCTTTGAGAGCCGGGCTATATGAATAATCTCGGGAGGAGAAAAAGCATGAAGGGTAATATTAAGATTTTTCTTAATGTGGGAAAATAGATTTAAGAAGTAATTTATATCCAGGTCAGGATGTAATCCCCCTTGTAAAAGTATCTGGGTACCACCAACAGCTAGCGTTTCTCTAATCTTTTGATCAATGATCTCCTGACTTAGTAGAAAAGCCTCAGGGTGATCTGGAGATCTGTAATAGGCACAAAAATTACATTTACATATGCAGATATTTGTATAATTAATATTCCTATCTACAACAAAGGTTATACACTTATCGGGATGTAGCCTTTCTTTTATCCTATTAGCCAGCGCCCCAAGGGTTAGCAGGTCAAGAGAATTGTAGAGGGTTTTACCTTCTTCGAGAGATAGGCGTTGATTCTTGAGGATTTTTTCGATAAGCTGGGTTGTTGTATTATTCATTTATATACTGCGAACAGGTTAAAATGATACTTTTAGGTTAGTGAAATATATACTCCCCGATTCACCCTCTTTATTGCGAAATTAACACAAAAAAAAGTCTCAAAATTATCCGTTTAAAGTATATATATTAGACATCTTTCCAAAATAATCTTGCGGGTGAGAAGACAAAAATCTTGTAAATATTCAGTAAACCCTCTTTTTAAAAATATATTTTTACCACAAAGAGCACAAAGAATTACTTAAATTTTTATTATTTGTTCATTTTTTCTTTGTGCTCTTTGTGGTTCATTATTTTTTAGGTCAGGTTATTGTAATATCATGAGTGAAAAATTTACTAAGGGGTTTACTGAATATTTACAAAATCTTTGCTTCGTTCGTTGGAGTAGTCTTTTTGAATTTTCTAAGCTTGCTTCCCTAAATTGCCTAACTCGCTTCGCTCAAACAGAGGCAATTTTACGGGAAGCTGCACTAAGAAAATTTATAAAAAGCCTACTAATAACTCACT
>JAZDLJ010000283.1:0-4462 GCA_043802115.1 bacterium
AGTGCGAGGCTTTAGCCTCGCCTCGAAAAGCGAGGCTAAAGCCTCGCACTACATTTGTAGAAGGGTTCACTGAATATTTACAAGATTTTTGTCTCCTCATCTGCAAGATTATTTTGGAAAGATGTCTATTATAAAAGAGTTTTAAAATATTATTTTCTTTTTAATTTATGGTGAGGACTGAGGGGTATAAATAAGGACGGCCATAATTTATAGCCAAAAGTAGTTTACACTTTTTTAATAACAAACAAAAGCAATTTAGAATTGCCCTATAAGCGCTAAGTTATTTTTTAAACTTTTGCCCTTACTATACAATCGGTTCACAATTGACAATTAATAATTCACAATTGACAATTTTAAAATTTACTATAATTGTGAATGGTGAATTGTTAATTATCAATGGCTCATGTTGGGTTTCAGGGTCTTATAGACATTATATTTAAAATAACTATTTGATTTCATGATTATTTTGTCTCGGACGCATCTTAGATTCAATGTCAGAAAAATAACAATAAATCAGTTGTTTATAGTTGCTTTGAAAAAAGACCCCAAAACACAACATGAGCCTACTTTTTCGACCTGTACGATTAGATTAAATTTTTTTTGGCCCGTAAGGATTATCTGAAAATAGCCTAGTAATTTATTGCTGGGTATAGAAAAAATAACAAGTTAGGTTTTCGGCAATTTTTACTTGCCCCAAAGGGGCAATTCATAAACAGCCCTGAAAGGGCATTTTATACTAGCCCAGGGTAAGCGAGTCGAGGGTAACAATTTAAACCACAAATGCGCTCTGAAGGAGCGCCTCATAAAATAAAAGGGGAAAAATAACCTCAGTCGCTAAGAGCAAAATTGAGGCACTCTTTCAGAGTGCGGGTTGGTGGGAAAACCGTTACCCAGGGTTTCACCCTGGGCTAGTATGAAACGCCCCTTTGGGGCAGAATATGAGCAGCTCCTTTGGAGCAAAAAAAGTCGCGCCCGAAGGGCGCGATAATCTAACCGTACAGGTTGAAACTTTTCTCGAACTATATCTTCACCTTTGAGCCAGGCTATGCAAATATTAGTGTCTAAGAGGTATCTTACCATTTAATATCTTTCTCGATAAAACATCTTGAATTATATATTTCTTCAACAATATTTTTAGTAGACCTTTTATCTTTCCAGCTGCCAAAGGTGTTAATAAATCTCTCAGAAAAAGTTTTATTTCTTTTGATCTCCTTTTTAGTGAATTCAATTCTTAAGCAGTGGAGAATTTGATAAATCGAATCAATTTTATCTTCAGGAAACTCATTAATTTCTTTAATAAGTTTCTCCTTAAAATTATTTTTTAATGCCATACAACCTCCTTAAATTTAGTCATTAGTCTTTAGAGAGCATTCTTAAGATTAATGCCATTAGGGCTAACTATTTATATAATAAAACTATATCGGCCATACTACCCGCAAACCCACATTTTTAAAAGGGCGTATCTACAACTTGGGGGAGATACGCCCTTTTAAAAAAGCATTTTCCTATACGTTCAAGCTAATAAAATCAATCAGTCGAAAAACATTTTCCCTAGGCTAAAAAATTACTTTTAATAACGAACTAATTCCATTCTAATAAATTTTTATAATTTTACTGGTCTTGAAAATCACAATTTATGGCCATGCAAAGTATAATTAGAGGCTAGGGAGCCAATATGTGTCCGCTAAACCATTATCCAAGACGGGGGGAAAAAATTCTTGGAAACAGTCTAGCATAATTTTTTTTGACTTCCTAGCCTCTTCTTTAAATAAATGATGAATGATGAATTCAAAAGACTAAAAAAACAGCATAAATAAAATACAAATTGTTTTTTGTAGGGGACGCATGCCTGTCCCCTACGCCTACCTAAAACTTTTCAAAGATATCATCAGATTTTTCTATCTTTACAGTTTGTTCAACTTTCTTAATTTTTAAATCCTTTTTTATTAATGGATTTTCTTTCTTACCCGTCATACTTCCTTTTAGATTGTCATGATTTTGCGTCTTCCCAGGAGCAATCTTTTGCTGACCAAACTTTACTTCAGTCTTATTACCGAAATCTTTCTTGCCTGTCAGACCTCCTTGCTCATTACTCACCCTAAACTTGCCCATCATAGATTGGAGTTCATTGGCCTCGGCTGCCATATTCTCACTGGAAGAACTTGATTCTTCAACCAGGGTACTATTTTGCTGAACCACCTCATCCATCCTACGTACAGCCTTATTAACCTGGTCTATCCCCTGGGCCTGTTCCTGTGAGGCTGCGCTTATCTCCGCTACTGTATCTGCTACCTGTTGAATATTCTCTATAATTGACCGTAAGGTCTTTCCTGATTCTTCAACCAGCTTATTACCTCGATCTACCTTTTGAACACTGTCTGATATAAGAGCTTTGATATCTTTAGCTGCCTCGGCACTCCGTTGGGCTAAATTCCTTACCTCTCCGGCTACTACAGCAAACCCTCTCCCTTGCTCCCCTGCCCTGGCTGCTTCTACGGCTGCATTTAAGGCCAGGAGATTAGTCTGGAAGGCAATCTCATTTACGACATTGATTATATCAGCAATCTTCTTACTTGCTGTGGTAACCTCTTCCATTGATTTCATTGTCTCATCAACGACCTTTCCTCCTTGTTGAGCCGCACCTACTGCCTTCTTAGCTAGATCATTGGCCTTCTCAGCATTTTCGGCATTGGATTTAACAGAAGAGGTCATTTGTTCAATGGTTGAAGCGGTCTCTTCCAGGGCACTTGCCTGCTCTTGAGTCCTCTGGGATAGATCCTGACTACCGGCTGAGATCTCATTAGCCCCACTGGCCACTGTATTTATAGATCCCAAGGCCTGACTAATTAAGCCAGCGACACTATCAAACATCTTATTGATATTCTCTGCTAACTGATCTAAATCATCATTATTACCTATAATCTCGGCCCTATTGATTAAATCTCCCTGGGCTGCCTGATCCATAAGCATCCTAACTGCCTCTACCCTGCCTTGGAGATACTTCCTTTGTTCTTCTGCCTTAGTTGCGGATGCTTCGATGAGTTTCCGTTGTTTCTTCTCCTCAGTGACATCTAAGACAAATTCTAAGGCACCTTTGATTCTTCCCTTCTCATCCTTAATAGGTGTCCCAGTATAGCGGATTGGAATTTCTACCCCTGACTTTGGTCGGGCTATTGTCTCTTAAGTAAAGGTGCCGTCCCTCTTCATGGCTTGACTAACTGCACACTTTTCTGTCCGACAGTCTGGGGTCTTGAAGATATCATAACACTTCTTGCCAACACACTGCTCAGGGGTTAGATCTCCTACACTGGCCCCAGCCGGGTTCATATAGGTAACAGTGTAATTGGTATCAATGGCCATAACTGGGGTTGGAATACTATTTAGGTTATTAACCTTTTCCTGGGCAACCACCTGCTGTTTCTTCTCTTCAGTAATATTTTAAGACATATTCTAAAGCGCCTTTAATATTTCCATTGTTATCCTTTATTGGGGTACCTGTATAACGAATCGGGATTTCTAAACCTTCTCTTGGTCTGGCTATGGTCTCTTTAGTGAAGGTGTTATCTTTTTTCAGTGCTTGACTAACTGTACACCTTTTTTAAGAAAAAAAGTTGCTGTAGCACCACCAAAGATATCTTTAATCTCATCTACGGTAGTATAATTTCCGTTCATCTTAGTTCCACCAAAATAAAGGCTCTTTCCTTCTGCCTTAGGTTCACCAAGCTTAGAGGACTTCTCTTGCAAGGCTTTCATTGTCTCTTTCACTTTACTAGCATAATCAGTCTGAGCACAAGAAAGATTAAATCCTATTAAACCTACTACAAAAATCGCTGTTATTAAACAAGCTGCCAGTCTTTTCATCTTTTCCCCCTTTTTTTTGCTTCCTTTGGTTAAACTTCTTTCACTTGCCAAACACCTACCAACATAACTTCAAAAACTCCACTACCCATAAACCTCCTCTCTTTTTAAAATTGACAAAAACACTACCTGAACACAATTACAAGATTTAATTCAATTTATTCCTAATTCATCATTAGTCTTTTTTAATTGTGTTCAAACAATCTCGACAGTGATAAGTTCTCAATGAATAGTTATTTAATGTGTTGAATATATTGAATTTTATTATTTTAATTGTCTAAATAGTATAATCATAAATATCAAATAGTTACAAAAAATTTATCACTGCCGAGAAACAATGTTATCAGTAATAATACTCATAGTAATACTTATCGTCTAATTATCGTAAAGGTCAACAAGGAGTTAGTAGGTATAAACCAAGTATATAAAAATACATGATTAGAGGATAACTAAAGGAAATTAAAAAAGGCTCCTTAGAGATTCCAAATAAAAAAACAATTTGGAATCTCTAAGGAGCCTAAAGGTTTTTCAGGTAGGTCGATAGATTAACATCTTTATTGGCAATGCCTAATTTTTTTCTAATTTTATTCCGGTGAGTTTCTAT
>JAZDLJ010000310.1:0-5064 GCA_043802115.1 bacterium
CCTCTGTTTGAGCGAAGCGAGTTAGGCAATTTAGGGAAGCAAGCTTAGAAAATTCAAAAAGACTACTTCAACGAACGAAGCAAAGATTTTTGTCTCCTTTTGCCCTACGCCCTGCAAGATTATTTTGGAAAGATGTCTAATATACCTACTGTACCACTTATTGAAATATTATACCGTTGTGCTATCGTACGAGCATCCCTATCATCTAAAAGAAGTAACCTACCTTTTTTTTCAATACATAAACTAATTGCTTCAGCTTCCCCTTGATGTAAAAAGGGCATTAATTCTTTTACAAAAATTGTATTTGAAATGGATTGAATAATTATATTCTGTTGTTCAATATTTTCTTTCCATTCTTTATTAGCTGAAAAAAATGCATCAACTTCCTGAACAACCACTTTTGGAATATAAATATTACCAAAGAGCTTAGTAAGTAATGAAAGATTGTTAAGATGAAGAAAGTTACTGAGAGGAGTAGTGTTACTTACTATCATAGTACTTTCTCCAAATTAGCTAAATCTTTCTCTAATTCCTTAATATCACTATAAATAGATACTTGATTTTCTGCTAAAAATCGCTCGAACGATAATCTATCCATTTTTAGTAACACTGCCCCTTGACCAGTGCTAATTATATGATCTTCATAAAGACGTAAAACAAGTTCTTCCATCAACATTTTTTTTGCCTTTTTAGGTGGAAGTTTAATCTGTGAAGCTATTTCGGAAGGGATTTCTAATACTATTGATCCCATAATATTATCCTCCATTAAAATGCGTTTTCTTAGCTCAATTGAATCTAAAGCTAAATCAGTAACTATTTTCACAGGCATATAATTTTTTACTTTTTCTGCAATTTTTTTTTTGATACTGCAAGAAGTAGTTCGGGATAATAAAGATGGAGAATATTTTTCGCCATATCCAATCAAGCTCGTTTTCCTTTCGTAGTCCACCTATATCTTCTGGACATCCTCAACGTAAGAATAAACCTCAACCCCAAGATTTTCCGCCACCTTCCTTGCCTTATCTTCTACCATAGGTGAGATCACCATTTTTCGATTGGCCTTAGTGTTATGCATTTTTTCATAAAAATTAACTTTCTTAAAAAAAATATACATATCTGCCCTACTCACGGAAGATTTAATCTCGCAGATAATTAATGAACCATTTTTGATCAAGACATCTAATTCTATCTGTTCTGGTCTGCCAAATACCTCTCCAGCATCATCAAACTCGAGAATATGATGAACCTGAAAATTAGCAGTATCCTCTAGGATAGCCCTTAAGGCATTACGAAAAGATGCCTCGGTATTTAATCCCCATCGTGCCCCCAAGGCGCCTAATGTTTGCTCATGCTTACGATCCGCCTTGTCAAATTTTTCAAATATCTTTTCATGTTCCTTCTGCTTATCCCACCACTTCTTATTCTCTTCCTCCCACTTACGTTCCCACGCCTCTCTTTCCTCTTTATCCTTACGCTCTTGCGTCTCCCATTTTAGTCTCTGAACCTCCCGTTCTTCTTTATCCTTTCGTTCCTCTTCCTCCCATTTTACTCTCTGAACCTCTCGTTCTTCTTTATCCTTTCGTTCCTGTCCCTCCCATTTTACTCTTTGAACCTCTCGTTCCTCTCTATCATTATGTTCTTGTTCTTTCCATCGTAGGTTCTCTTCCTCCCACTTACGTTCCTGTTCCTTCCAATTTTTCCACCAGGCTTTACTCTCTTCCTCCCACTGTCGCTCTCGTTTTTCCGATTCCTCCCACCTCTTTCTATTCTCCTCCTCATATTTGCGCTCATTGGCCTCCCACTTCCGGTTCCATTCTTCTCTATCTCTCTCTGCCTTTCTAAACATCCGATCAAATTTATCTTCTGTTTCAACCTTTCCTGCAAAATGTTGGCTGGATATTCTGAATACATACCTTGATATCTCTTCGTCTTCCTGGATTATCCTGGGTAATTCTCTTTTTATAAGTTCTTTAAGTTCTTCAGTCTTCATAATTTCCCTCCTCCTTAGTCAATCCTCCACCATCTTTCGGGAAAACGTTCGTTCAGGACACTATCCCCTTCCCCTCTTGACTTTAACCCCACCTTCCGCATATCACTATCAACCATAATCTTAACCAATGACTTAAAATCTATCCTCGGCTGCCATCCCAACTTCTCCTTCGCCTTACTACAATCAGCAATAAGCACATCCACCTCGGTTGGTCGATAGAAACGCTGATCAAATTCAACATATTTCTGCCAATCTAATCCCGCGTATGAAAATGCTTCCTCTACAAACTCTTTAACAGTATGTGTCTCTCCTGTGCCAATTACAAAATCATCAGGAGTATCTTTCTGTAACATCATCCACATGGCTTCAACATACTCAATCGCCAATCCCCAGTCCCTTTTTGCCTCAAGATTACCAAGATAAAGTTTCTCTTGTTTCTTGGCTAATATGCTTGCAATACTCATCGTAATCTTTCTACTAACAAAGGATTCTCCTCGTCTTGGGCTCTCATGATTAAACAATATCCCATTACAGGCAAAAAGATTATAACCTTCACGATAATTCTTTGTTATCCAATAGGCGTAAACCTTTGCCACTGCATAAGGACTTCGAGGATAAAAAGGGGTCTCTTCATTTTGTGGGGCATTAAATCCTCCAAACATCTCACTGCTACTTGCCTGGTAAAATTTTATTCTCATGCCATTCTTTTTAATCATCTCTAATATCCTTGTCACTCCCAGGCCTGTCACATTTCCCGTATATTCAGGCAAATCAAAACTTACTCTTACATGACTCTGAGCTGCAAGATTGTATATCTCGTTGGGTTTAATATTATAAATAATATTTACAAGTTGTTCGCCATCGCTTAGATCGCCATAATGGAGAAAAAATTTAGTGTCAGGCTTGTGAGGATCTTGGTATAGATGATCTATCCTATTTCTGTTAAAAGTGCTCGCCCTCCTCACAATCCCATGAACTTCATATCCTTTTGAGAGTAATAATTCTGCCAGATATGAGCCGTCCTGTCCTGTTATCCCAGTAATTAAGGCTTTTTTCATTAAAAACCTCCCTTTAAATTAAAATTAGCAGTAATTCTTTATTTTTTAGCCTATTCACCTAATTCTTCATTTCGAACTTCAAGATAAGTAAATAAAAGTACAAACACTAACAACAAACTTCCATTAATGCCCATTACATAAATAACATGAGTTGTTTTTTCATGGAACCTATAGTAGATCAATACTATCTGTAAAATAGCACACAAGATCATTGGATATACAAAATTAAATCTATGTTTAGCTAAATTATAATTCATGATAATATTAACAAGGGCATAAGGAATCATCGCTACACCAAAAATCTTTAATAAACTAGCCACATGAATATTTTCAACCCCTAATACAAGTCTTATTATTATATTAGAGAAAAACCAATAAATCAAGGCAGATGTCCCACAAAATAAAATTCCACAACCTAATCCTTTAAGTAAGAGAGAAAAGGTATTCCCTTCTTGTACGTGTTGTTCAACTACCATAGGAAATAGAGCCATAACAAAAGTTCCTGATAAAAAAAGGACAATCCTGCCTAAGACAACAGCAGTAGCATAATATCCTGCTTCATTCGGATTAAAAAAATGTTTAACTAAAAGGAGGTCGCTAGTAGTCATTATAGAGAATGGGATATAGGCAACCAGAACAGGTAGACTGTACTTTAGGATATCAGAGGTAATATTTTCATAATTTATGTTGGTCTCTTGAACCTTTAGTAGACTGGGTTTAAGACAAAGGTAAGAGGAAAAAAAGACTATACAGGTTGCAAAGAACCCTGAGGCTAGTGCTCCGTTTACACCAAATCTGAAGATCCATACCATTAATATGCCAATGACTAGTTTTAATACACCACTTAAACTTGAATTAAATCCTAGATATCCGAATAATTGAAGACCTTGAAGAGTACCATAGTTTAGTGGTAAAATAAAGGATACTGCAAGGAGAAACCCGACGATAATAATTGGCCAACGAGATTTTATATTTAAAAAATTACTTAACCTCCCACTAAATAGAAGAAAAAAAATAAATCCTATACTAGTAAATATAGTTATCTTTTTTAATAAAAAATAAAAGAAATGAGTGATTTTTCCATATTCTTCCTGCGCCTTAAATTGAGCGACATACTTGGTGATTATTGTTGATATTGTTGTACTCAAAATACCTACAATAACAAGGATACTTAAGGCAGCATTCATTGTTCCAAAGTCTTCTGTTGTTAACTGTCTAGCCATTATAACCTGAAAGACAAAATTAGCAGCATCTCCAACCTTCGTTGATAAAAGTAAAAAAACCCCACTCCTAATAATGCTTTTTTTTGATTTATTAATCTCTTCCTTCATAATACCTGGTTTATCCCTTAGTTTCTATAAACTTATTGGAAAAAATAATAAAAGTCTGGAGAATGCTACTTTAATGATTAGATTTTGTCAATAGACATCTTTTTGTTTTTTTTCGCTATCTCAAATTGAAGAAAATTCCGATTCCATCTAAAGCAACACAAAACCTCCTGAGATTTATCGTTTTTAAGGGTAATTTTAAATAGGAGCAAAAAAGATTTTTTTTAAATTTATTTTTTGCATACCTTGTGATATTATAATCTCACTCATGCAGAGGATAGAGCAACACTGGGAAGCGACCTGAGCGCTGACATGAGAGGGTAATTTAACCGTGCTTACTTTTAAGCACGGCCTTTTTTATATCTATAATCTAAATTACCCTTAAAAGCGATAAATCCCAGGGGGTTGGGGACAGAATCCCCAATTTAATTAATAAATTTCTCTCCATTATTTTGGTCACAAATTGCAGAAGAACCATATTTTATTTATCTTTAAAGATATACTACTCCAACATAGGTTTTTCCAAGTGATTTTGTTAGTTAAAACCAATAGACATCTTTCCTAAATAACGATAGTCAGAATAAGGGATTGAGCCAAATATAGAAATTAAATTTTCTAGCTAAAATAAAAAAAATGTGTATCATATTCCCGTAACCCTTAATTAAACAAGGAGGCGAGAATATGACTA
>JAZDLJ010000316.1:0-19436 GCA_043802115.1 bacterium
CTCGCTACGCTCAAACAATGGTAATTTTTAACGGGAAGTTGCGCTAAAAAAATTTACAAAAAGTCTCCTAATAACTCTCTCCAGCAAAATTTTTGTCTTCTCTCCTAGTAAATATGGTATTTATTTTGGAAAGATGTCTAATGGGTCTAAGTAAAAAAGCTACTTAGACCCATTGCAACTGTTATTCCGCTATTAAAATCATATTCTTCCCTTTTTCTTTAGCCTTACTTACTGCTTTATCAGCCTGACGAATAAGTTCATCTTTTGTATTAGCGTGATGAGGATAAGAGGCAATTCCAAAACTAGCAGTAATTATTAAATTTAACCCGGATTTAGTTAAAAATTTATGTCCTTCTATCTTTTTTTTCAGTCTTTCTGCTGTAAAAAAAGCCTGATGATAATCAGTTTGAGGTAGGAGAAGAATAAATTCATCCCCAGCATATCTTCCAACTTCATCCATTTTCCGAATACTATCTTTTAATAAATCTGCCATCTCTTTTAGAACCTGATTCCCCATGCTATAACTATACGCATCATTTATTTCCTTAAAAGAATCAAGATTTAGGAGAAGTACAGAGACGGATGTCTTAAATCTTTCAGCCCGACTTACTTCACGATCTATCATCCGTCGGAAAAAACGCATATTGTGAAGGTTCGTGTGTTCATCTAGTGTGGATACTTCCCCCATCTTATGAGAAATGTTTTCATTTTTAATATACAACGAGGCTAGGGATGTAAAAACAGACACTGACCTGGGAATATCATTTGAAAAAGGAGTATTACTTTCATTGCCAATTGTTAATACTCCAAGAATTTCGTTATTGAACGTTAATGGAATGGCTAAAAGATTTGTTATCCTGGCATCAATTAGTTCTTCGCTTGCCTTAAATCGTTCATCTTTTTGGCAATCAGAGATAAATATAGTTTTACCCTCTTTAGCTATGAGCCCATTAATACCAACTCCTAGAGGTACTGATTTTTGTTTATGGCTAGATAAGCCAGCGCTAGTCTTAATCTTAAGCTTATCACCCGATTTATCTATCACTGCAATTAAACCAACAGTTGCGTTATTGATTTCTAAGATACTTAATAGGATCTTTTCGAGGAATTTATCAAGTTTTAATCCTAAAGTAATATCTTCACTAAGACTAGTTAAATGTGATAATACGTCATTATGAGTATACATGCCCTTTTCCTCCTCTTTTTACTTACTGTATCATTCACCACAATCATCTCCATTTCCTTTTATCTTCTCAATTAAATGTGATAACACAGGTAAGACGACTCTCAAATTTTCCTCTACAGCCTTTGGACTGCCAGGTAGATTTATGATAAGACTTTTTCCGCGTATTCCAGCTACAGCTCTTGAGATCATTGCATAAGGAGTTTTTTTAAATCCTTCCATACGCATAGCCTCAGCTACACCTGGAATAATTTTGTCCAGTATCTCCAGGGTTGCGTCAGGAGTTACATCACGGGGAGAAACTCCGGTTCCACCGCTAGTTATCACTAGATCTAAATTTAATTCATCTGTAAATCTGATTAATTCATTTTTAATTAATTTTTTTTCATCTGGTAAGATTTTATATTCTACTATTTCTATGTTTGGTTGTTCTTTTAGAATAGCTATAACTACTGGACCAGATTTATCTTCTCGTTGGCCAGCAGATCCTTTGTCACTTGCAATAATTATTCCTATTCTAAACATCTTAAAACCTTATTAACTGTTTTTTAAATTAATCCCTGTAACTTAATTTAGCGGTCTTCCTGTTTTAGTTCATCATTCATCATTAATTTACACCTTCAGCCCTAATTCTTCATAGATCACCTCAAAATTAATATTTTGTTCTACAACCTCTTTTACCTTTCTTATCTTTTCTTCCTCTCTTAAACGCAGACGGCCAAGGATTCTTTCAATCTTTTCAACAGTAGAGATTGTATCATCTTTAACAACCATAACAGGGACACCTCTCTCCTCTGCCCTGGCTAGAATAATGTCACTAGGATAAAGTTCTCCTGTCAAAATAATACATCTGGTAGAGGTCTCTAAGGCAGCAAGCTGAATATCAGCCCGGTCGCCACCAGTAATTACAGCCTTATTTTTGCTCTTTCTGAAAAATTTTAAGGCACTTTCAACGTTCATTGCCCCAATGCTAAACCTCTCTATTAATCCATCAAGTTTATTATCGCAACACAGTATTTCTCCGCCCAGGATTTCTTTTAACCTGGCGATGCTTATTGAATCTAATATCCTATCATGAGGTATAATACCTAGAACTTTTATACCTTTTTTCTCAAGAAAAGGGATGATCCTTCTTTTCATACAATCAAGTTCTTCTGGACGAACTTTATTCAGGATAACTCCAAGGAGATTGTCCCCTATTTTTTCTTTTACACTTAAGAGGTAATCTATGCAGAATATATCTGTTTGATGTGTATCTACCAGGATAAGTTTTGCCTTAAGAAGTTCTAATAGATATAGCCCAGAGAGCCCTAAAAAAGTCCCTTCATATATATTTCCTGCCCCACCAATTAACATTATATCTTTATTGGTTGATAATTTTTTATGGGCATCAGCAACCTTTACATCCATTTTTTTTATCTTACCTTCAAGGGTATTAACTAGAAAATCCTGGGTAACTAAAACTGGACAGAGTAGATCAAGTGGTTCATCGATCTTTAACGCCCTGGCAATAAAAACCCCATCTTCATCAGTAAGCTGATCTCCAACATAGGTTGGAGTTGTCCCAATAGGTTTGATGTAACCTATATTTAAGCCATCTTTCGTAAATTTAGAACCCAATCCTAAACAGATTAGACTCTTTCCAGAATACCTTGAGGTTGAACCAATAAAAAGTGATTTCATCTCTCCCTCCACATGTGCAACATATATAAAGTAGCTTTTTTACTTTATATATGTTGCACATTTTTTTTAAATATTAAGGGGTTATGTTTCGGAATGACCCAACCCAAACATTTACTTTCTCTTCATCTTGTTCAATTAATATTCGATATCTCATTATTCTCTCTTGTTTATCCTTACTCCCTAAGTGTAAATCTCGCATCAAGGGCAACCGAACCTTCTCCTTTCCCCCTTACTATTAATGGGTTAATATCTGCTTCAATTAATTCTGGAAAATCAATTACCAGTTGAGATAATCGCAAGATAGCCTCTTCAATAGCCTCTATATCTACTGTTTTTTCTCCCCGTATGCCTCTTAGTAACGGATACAATCTGATTTCTCTAATCATCGATGCAGCCTCTTCGACGCTTACAGGGGCGATCCGAAAAGAGACATCTTTTAGAACCTCTACATAGATGCCTCCCATCCCAAACATAATAAGAGGGCCAAATTGTTGATCATAATTCATTCCAATAATTACCTCTTTTCCCCCTTGTTCCATCTTTTGAATGGCTATTCCATATATGTTAGCATTAGGGAAAAATTTTTTTGCATTACTAACAATCTTTTGAAAATTATATTCAACATCTTTAGCATTAGTGACACCTACTTTTACCCCTCCAATATCTGACTTATGTAAGATATCTGGAGAGGCTATTTTCATAACTATTGGATAACCGATTTGTTCAGCAAACTCAATAGCTTGTTTAGAGGTTTCTGCCACCTTATTAGCAGGGACATGAAAACCATATGCCTCAATTATATATCTTGCCTGTGTCTCTCCAAGTGTTATCTGTTCTTCTTCTCTAGCTTTTATAAGAACGTCTTTTACCCTCTGTTTATCAACTTCATATTCCTTATATGTATCTAGAGGTCTGTTTATCCATCTATTATAACTGACCATGGTTTTAAAGGTATTTACAGCCTCATCTGGAAAAAGATAATTAGGGACGTTTCCTTCTCTTAATATAGACTTTCCTTGGGATATAGAATATTCTCCCATAAAGGAACTAAGAACTGTCTTTTTATGGGTCTGGGTTATTTTGACAACCTCTTTAGCAGTTTCTTCAATCTCTGTCATAGCCTGAGGAGTAAGGATAACTAGTAATCCGTCTACATCTGGGTCATTATAAACCGTACTAATAGACTCTCTATATCTATCAGTTCTAGCATCGCCGATTATATCAACAGGATTATATACAGCAGCAGAAGGAGGCAACTTAGATCTTAAATAATCAATAGTTGTCTTTCTAAAACTAGCCAATTTAATACCAGCCTTTTCACTTGCATCGGCGGCAATAATACCAGGGCCACCTGCGTTTGTTACTATTGCCAATCGATCCCCTTGAGGTATTGGCTGAGAGACAAAGGCTAAGGCGTAATCGAACAATTCTCTAATAGTATTGGCTCTGATAATCCCAGTTTGTTTAAAGGCAGCTTTAAAGGCCTCTTCAGAACCAGCTAAGGTACCTGTATGAGATGAAGCGGCCCTTGAACCAGCCGCCGTGCTGCCTGATTTAGTAATAATTACTGGTTTAATCTTACTAGCCATCCTGGCTGCCTGCATAAAAGCCGCTCCATTAGTAACACCTTCAAGATATCCTAATATGACCTTTGATTCATTATCCTTCATCAATACCTCTAACATCTCAACCTCTGAGATATCAGCTTTATTCCCAAGGCTAATAACCTTAGAAAAACCGATACCTTCACCAATCGCCCAATCGAGTATAGCTGTACCTAAAGCGCCTGATTGAGAGAAAAAAGCAATATCCCCCTTTTTAGGCATATTGGTGGCAAAAGAGGCGTTAAGATTACAATAGGTATTTATCAGGCCAAGACAATTCGGGCCTAAAATACGTATCCCATTTTCCCTGGCAATCTCGAGAAACTCTTTTTCTAATTTGGCGCCTTCTATACCAGCTTCTTTAAAACCAGCAGTAATAACTATTGCTGCCTCAATCCCTTTTTGTCCACAATCCTTTAAAGTATCGCTAACAAAAGCAGCCGGTACAATTATTACAGCCAGGTCTAGTTTGTCATTTATTTCTTTAATGTTTCGATAGACCTTAACCCCTAAAATCTCAGAGGCTTTTGGATTAACAGGATAGACCCTACCTTTATATCCGCCTTTTAGGATATTATTTAGTACCTCATAACCAACTTTTCCCTGTTCTCGAGCCGCCCCAATTATTGCAACTGCCCTTGGATTAAAAAAATTATCAAGCATTAAGCTCCTCCCATACAACAATACTTACAACATGGATAAAGTAGCTTTTTTACTTTATCCATGTTGTAAGTATTGTTGTATACTACTCCAACTTAGGTTTTTCTAAAATAATGTAGGTTGATTTTGTAACTAACTGTTAAGGCACAAAGTAGCAAAGGCATAAAGGCACAAAGGGAAAAACAAAAAAACTTTCGACCTGTACGATTAGAATAGTGCCTTTTTGCTCCGAAGGAGCATTTCATACTAGCCTAGGGTGAGCGAAGCGTAACCCTATAGGTAATGATTTATATATCGACAGGCTGTTACGGAATGCCTTTTTTGACCGTTTTTTCAATTTTAACTATTTGATTTTATTTGGGTGCAATTTTAAAAATTTGCATTCTGTAACAGCCTGTCGATAGCGCTCTGAAAGAGTGCCTCATAAATTATAATAAGCTCATCATATTATTATAGATGAAGCACTCCTTCAGAGTGCTATTTGTTTTTTTACTGCTCCCAGGGTTGCGCTTCGTTTACCCTGGGCTAGTATGATATTTCCTTTCAGGAAATCAATAAGGTTCTTAGGATAAGACTATCCTTAACATAGTGAGTTGTGAATTCTAATCGTACAGGTTGAAACTTATGCAAAAATCACGCTAGGAAAAACCTACGTTAGCGTAATACCAAAAACGGATGCTTGTTTTGGTCACAAATTGCAGAAGAGGCTTTTTTATTCTTTTTTTTTATTCCAATTGAAATATATACTAAACTCATATAAACTAGAATTTTTACTTCGGACACTTTTGCTTACTTATAACACTTTTAACTTAACCAGCATAATGTACTAGTAGAGGGAATTATGGTTAATGACGACATCTCAAAATTAAAGATAGACAGAATGAAGATATCTCCTCCTTCAACATTAAGAAGAAAAAAAGGCTTATTTTTCTGGATATTAATCATAGCATTAATTATTGGCCTGTTTTTTCTTTTCAAAAAAATTTTTAATCCGACATATAAGTTAGAGATTACCAAGGTATCTCAGATGTACCCAGCTCAGGCAGTTACCATTTTAAACGCCAGTGGTTACGTTGTTGCCCAACGCAAGGCATCTGTGTCATCTAAAATTACTGGCCGTTTAATATCAATCAGTGTTGAAGAAGGAGAGAGGGTAAAAGAAGGTCAGATAATTGCCCGACTAGAAAATCAAGACGCCTTGGCTACTCGAGATAAGGCAGAGGCTAACCTCAATGTAATCTATTTTAAGCTTAAAAATGCAGAGGCTGATTTAGAAGAAGCCACTCTTACATTAAATCGAAATAAAGAGTTAATAGAAAGAGGATTAATCCCACAAGCTGAATATGACACCTCAGAATCTCAGTATAAAAAGGCCAAAGCAACAGTAGCCTCAGCGAAAGCCGAGATCAAAGCCTATCAAGCTGCGCTTAAAGAAATAGAAGTAAATTTAGATTACGCAATTATTCGTGCCCCGTTCGATGGTACAATTCTTACTAAAAATGCAGACCTTGGCGATATTGTTACTCCTCTGGGAGCCGCTGCTGAAGCAAAGGCTGCTGTTGTTACTATTGCTGACATGAATTCTCTGCAAGTAGAAGTGGATGTCTCAGAATCTAATCTTGAAAAGATAAGATTAGATCAACCTTGTGAAATCCAGTTGGATGCCTTTCCCAGTTCTCGTTTTCAAGGTCTTGTCCATATGATCGTACCAACTGCAGATCGAACTAAGGCCACAGTAATGGTAAAGGTAAAATTTCTTGAGAAAGATCCTCGGATATTACCAGAGATGAGTTCTAAGGTCGCTTTTCTCTCTCGGTCAATAACTAAGGATGAGCAGAGTCCTCGAACTGTTGTTAGTCCTACAGCCATAGTAATTCAAAAGGATAAAAAAGTGGTCTTCCTTGTTAAAGATGAGCATGTCCTTGAGACCCCGGTAACATTGGGAAATCAACTTGGTGAAATGGTAGAAGTTGTAAATGGGATAAAAGAAGGAGACAAGGTAGTGCTTAAGCCGCCATCTAAACTGAAGAATGGGGATAAAATAAAAATAGTAGTTGGTGAGATATAAATGGTTAGCGAAACACCTATCATTAAAATCAAACATCTCTATAAGTCTTACAAAAGAGGAAGACAGATTGTCCCAGTTGTAGAAGATATCTCCTTAGAGATTATGGAAGGGGAATTCCTTGCCTTGATGGGACCGTCAGGTTCAGGAAAAAGCACCTTATTAAATCTTATTGCTGGGATTGATCAGTTAGATAGCGGCACAATCAAAATTGGAGGAGTGGAAATATCTTCGCTTTCTGAAACAGCCTTAGCTCATTGGCGGGCAGCTAATGTTGGCTTTATCTTTCAATTTTATAATTTAATTCCAGTCCTTACTGCCTTTGAGAATATTGAGCTTCCTCTTCTTTTAACTAAGCTTTCAAGAAGAGAGCGACGAGAACATGTAGAAATTACCCTGCAAATGGTCGATCTTGTAGATCGGGCAGATCATTACCCTTCTCAGCTCTCTGGTGGTCAACAACAACGTGTAGCTATTGCGCGGGCAATTATTACTGATCCAATGATCTTAGTGGCTGATGAACCAACTGGGGATCTGGATCGCATCTCTGCTGCAGATGTCCTACATTTAATGGATAGCTTAAATAAAGAATGGAATAAGACCATAATTATGGTGACTCATGATCAGCATGCCGCAGCTAATGCACACCTTATAAGACAGCTTGATAAGGGAATATTAACATGACCTTCTTCCTTAAGCTCATCGTAAAAAATACCTTTCGTCGTAAACTCCGAACATTATTAACTATCCTTAGCATTGTCATAGCTCTCTTGGCCTTTGGGATACTTCGAACCCTTATAAACGCCTGGTATGCGGGAGCAGAGGCAGCGTCATCAACTCGGCTGGTAACAAGAAATTCGATCTCCATTATTTTTCCTATGCCTATTTCATATAAAGATAAGATTCGTCAGATAGAGGGTGTCAGGACAGTATCATATGGGAGTTGGTTTGGAGGTGTTTATATTGATGAAAAAAATTTTTTTGCCAATTTTGCTGTTGATCCTGGTAGTTTTCTCAAACTTTATCCTGAATATATTATCCCCTCCGATCAAAAAGAGTCCTTTCTTCGTGATAGGAGAGGAGCAGTAGCAGGCCGCAAACTAGCCGTGAGATTTGATTGGAAAATTGGTGATGCCATCCCCTTAAAAGGGACAATCTTTCCAGGTGAGTGGACATTTACCCTTAGCGGTATCTATCAAGGAAAATATACTAATACTGATGAGACCCAATTTTTTTTTAATTGGGAATATCTCAATGAAACCTTAAAAAAGATAACACCTTTTCGGGCAGATCAGGTAGGCTATTTTATGGTAGGAATAAGTGATCCAAACCAAGCCCCTGATATTGCTATAGCCATTGATAAAACCTTTAAAAATTCTCAGGCTGAGACAATAACCGAGACAGAAAAGGCCTTTAATCTAAGTTTTATAAGCATGACTGAGGCAATCCTTACTGTAATTAGGATAGTCTCATTGATAATAATCGTAATTATTATGGCTGTAGTAGCGAATACTATGGCCATGACGGTAAGAGAACGGATTGGAGAATATGCAGTATTTAAAGCCCTAGGTTTTGGCGGATGGTATATTGGGTTACTTATATTTGGTGAATCCCTCTTTATAACTATTACTGGCTGTCTTATCAGCATAATCCTTACCTTCCCAGTAACTAGATATTTTGCCAAGATTATGAACAACTTCTTTCCTGTTATTGAGATCAAAAACGAGACCTTTTTTTGTACCTTTTGGCAGCTCTTTTAGTAGGGATCGTAGCGGCTATCTTTCCAACCTGGCAGACAATAAAAGTCCCTATTGCTGAAGGACTAAGAGGTGGGGAATAAGTTATGAACATCCCCTTTTCATATAGCCTGCGAAATCTCAAGGCGCGACGAATAACTACTATACTTACTTCATTAGGTATGGCCTTGGTAGTCTTTGTCTTTGCGTCTGTCTTAATGCTTGCTGAAGGACTAAGAAAGACCTTGGTTGAGACGGGTTCGGATGAGAATGTTGTGATTATTCGTAAAGGCTCTTCTACTGAGGTCCAAAGCGGCATTGATCGCTTGCAAGCCTCTATAATCGAGAGTCAACCTGAGATAGCCATTGGAAGAGACGGACAAAGATTACTTGCCAAAGAATTAGTTGTCTTAATTAATCTCCCCAAACAAGAAACAGATAAACAATCTAATGTTGTTATTAGAGGGATTGGTAAAAAGTCTCTAATTTTACGGCCACAGGTAAAACTGATCAGCGGAAGAGAACCACGCTTGGGATCATTGGAGATAATGACAGGTCTAAGCATCGCTAAGAGATTTAAAGGGGTAGGTATTGGAGAAACCCTTAATTTCGGAAAAAGGGCGTGGATGGTAGTGGGAATCTTTGAGGCTGGTAATACAGCCTTTAGCTCTGAGATATGGGGAGATGGAGACCAGCTTATGCAGACATTTGGTAGACCAGTCTTCTCTTCAATTATCTTTAGATTAGCTAATCCTTCAAAATTTGATCAATTTAAAAGCCGTATTGAAAATAATCCTCGTTTAACTGTAGAGGCCAAAAGAGAAACTAAGTATTATGCAGAACAATCAGAACTTATGGCCAAATTTCTTCGGGTACTCGGTGTCTCACTCACTGTTATCTTCTCTCTTGGGGCTATAATCGGAGCGATAATTACTATGTATGCAGCAGTGGCCAATCGCACTAAGGAGATAGGAACACTCCGAGCCTTAGGATTTTTAAGGATAGATATCCTGGTAGCCTTTCTCCTTGAATCTTTACTATTGGGGCTCATTGGGGGGTGTCTTGGTCTATTTTTTGCCTCATTTCTACAGATAATCACTATCTCAACTGTAAATTTTCAAACCTTTTCCGAACTAGCCTTTTCTTTCTCCCTTTCCTTTGAAATAAGCTATAAGGCTATTATCTTTTCGTTAATTATGGGTCTTGTGGGAGGGATATTGCCTGCCTTTAAGGCCTCAAGGATGAACATCGTAGAATCATTAAGGACAGGGTATTAGTATTTAGATGAATACAAAAGAATACAAAGGAGGTGTAATAAATGTCTAAAGTAGTAACATTACGTTTATCAGAAGAAAATTACCAAAGGATAACAATTGCCGCTGAAGCTGAACACCGCCCTATTTCAAACTTTATCACTACTAGGGTTTTAGAAGATATAGAAACATCTTCTTATGTAGACCCTATTGAAATGGCGCAGATCCTTTCAGATAAAAAATTATTAGAGAAACTTAGAGCGGGGCACGAAGATGCTAAAAAAAAAGAGGAAGGTTCGTTAAGTGATTTCAAAATTTTTGAAACCAATCCATTTATAAAAGATATCGAGCAAGATTTTAAAGGCCAGCAAGAACGTATAAAGAAGAAATTTATCGCCTATGTTTACCCTCCGTTAAAACAAAATCCATATTTTGGTAAAAATATAAAAAAATTAAAAAATTATAAACCCGAAACATGGCGGTATCGGATAGGCGATTACCGATTCTTCTATGAAATTGATGAGTTAAAAAAAATAGTTTACATGATCGCTGCTGATGATCGCCAAAATGTTTATGATTAAAGGAAGGGGATTAAAAATTAATAAGATTATTGGCTATGAGGGTAAACTAGGAACATAATTAAACTGGAAACATAAAATTTGGATTTATAAGGAAGCGTAAAATTACACAAAGTATGTGTGATTTCACGCAATAAATCAGGAAAAACACGAACAGAAAAAAAATAATTATAGTTAATATATTGAAATATTTAAAAAAAAAGCAATAGATAGTTTTGGTATGAAAAATGCATCTTTTTATATTAAAAGGAGTCTTTTATACTACTCCAACTTAGGTTTTTCTAAAATAATGCAGGTTAATTTTGTAACTAACTGTTAAGGTACAGATCGCTCTTTTTCTTGCATTTATAGAAAATATAATTATAATTTCTTCAAGTGGACAAAACATTTAAAAGAAAGGAGAAAAGCATGAATCATCCAGTAAAGAAGTTGGTTAAAAGGTTTGTAATAGGAGGATTGATTTTAATAACCTTTATAGGGATTACTCAAAAAGGAGAGGTCTCTGGAAACATTGGATTTAACAAAGAGGCCTTACTTGTAAAGATTCAGGATTCATCCCGTCTTTATGATATCCGTTGGGTAGAAAATAAAGGGCAATTAGGATCAGAGATCTCACAGGATAAGGCCTTTTGTGAAAAAGTTCAATATTACGCCAAGACTGACTGGGGATACATGTTAGTCCTTAAAGATAATTCCTTAGTCCTCAATTTTATAAAACCAATCCTCTATGAAAAGCCAATATCTGAGAAATGTCTAAAGGAAGGAGACAAGAACCCTGATCAGGAATCTCAAAATGTCAAGGTAATAGTTGAGCAACCTGACTGGGAGGATGAGATAATAGAGGCATATCCGAATCTCTCTAAAAAGGAACTGATTCGCTTAAAGAAAAAGGGTTATTTAAACTACAGAGGGGATGAGCTCTATCTCTATTCAACCTACAGAGGGCAGATAAAAAAAAGGGTTAAACAAAAAAAAAGAAAAAGAGAAAAAAAAAGGGCTGAAAGAGCAGGGAGATCCCTGGAAGATAATGATCCCTATGGACCAGGAGAAAGAGACCCCTTAGCTGGATTTAAATTGAAGACCAGGACGTATCAGGTAAGCCTAAATATCAACGGAAAAAAGCCTATCCGTATAGAGACGGAAGGTAAACGAGTTGAGAAACAATCATACTTTATAGGGAATGACCCTTCTAAGTGGTCAAGCTCGTTACCAACCCATAATGAATTATGGGCCTATTTTGAGGGAGGGATAGCCTTTCGATTTTATGGAAAGGGAGATAAGATGAAGAGAGAGATTCTTGTTCCTGAAGGGCTATCCCTCTCAGATATTCATATTACCTATGAGAGCCAGCAGGAATTTATCCTTTCGACCAGGGAAGGAGAACTTGAACTTGCCTTTGCTGGATATAAGTTTAAGGAGGAGAAGCCGCTGTCATATTGTATGATGGAGGGGGGAGGGGGAGAGAGGAAAGAGGTGGTGGCGAGGTTTAAGGTTGAAAAGGGACTGGAAAAGAAGGGAGAAGGGAAAGAGGTGGTGGCAGGGGGAAAAAATGTTTGGAGAAGGTCATTTCAGATTGAGGCTGAGTGGGATGGGAAGGGGCAGTTTGTCTTTTGACCCGCTTCTGGCTTCGACATTTTTGGGGGATTTGGGCCAAAGTTATATTAATTCTATTAAAGTCGATAGTGAAAATAATATTTATGTTCTTGCTAGGGGATTGGGAAAGAATATAAATATATATAAATTTAATAGTGATCTGACAATTCTTCTTTTTTCTAACGGTTTTGGTAGTACAGATTATAAGGACAGGGCTGTTTTTTTTACCTTTGACAGAAAAAATAATATTTATGTTATAGGGAATACACAAAGCGAGGAGTTTCCTATCACTGATAATGCTTATGATAGATCTTTTAATAGGTCTACTCATTGTGGAACATATTGCTATGATGATGTATTTATAACTAAAATGGATAGTAATTTAACTACTATCCTCGCCTCTACGTATTTAGGTGGTTTAGGTAGTGATAGTGTGGGTGGTATGTATGCTTATCAAAAAGATACTCTTGTTTTTGATAATGAAAACAACGTCTATATTACTGGACGTACCTACTTAAATTTTTTGGACGACACCCCTTTTCCAACTACTGAGAATGCCTATGACAGGACAGTGAGGATGGGTTCGTCAGATGTATTTATAAGTAAACTGGATAGCAATCTCAGCACCCTTCTTGCCTCCACCTATTTAGGTAGTGATGTTCATGACGTTGGTCTTTCTATTGCCCTTGATAGTACAAATAATATCTATGTTGCCGGAGAGACAGGAAGCCGTGATTTTCCGACCACTGAGGGTGCTTATGACAGGGACTATAATAATGGTAATGGATGGTTTGAGACAGATGTTTTTGTAGCGAAGTTAAATAATAATCTTTCTTCGCTTTTAGGCTCTACCTTTCTTGGCGGAGCTGATAATGAAACAGTCTCTTCTATTGCCCTTGATAGTACAAATAACGTTTATATAACAGGAGAGACAGAGAGTAGTAATTTTCCTTTCACACCTGGTGCTTATGATACAACCTTTGGAGGAGAATCTGATGTATTTGTGAGCAAATTTAATAATAGTCTCACAAATCTTCTTGCCTCTACATTTTTGGGCGATTCAGATTGGGATTGTTATCCATCTTCTATCCTTGATAGTGCTAACAATAATATTTATATTACAGGAATGACATACAGTCAAGAGTTTTTGATTACGCCTGGTGCCTATGATACAACCTTTAATACATCAGGGTACGGGGATGTGTTTGTGGCCAAAATTAATACCAACCTGGATTCCCTTCTTGCTTCCACCTTTCTCGGTGGAGAAGAAGATGATCTAAGCACATCTATTGCCCTTAATAGTTTAAATAATGTCTATATTCTTGGAGAAACATACAGCTCGGATTTCCCTATTACATCCGGCGCTTATGATGTTACCTTTAATAAGTTCCCTGAAAGCTTCATCTCCAAACTCGACCCAAACCTCTCCGCCCCCCTCCCGCCAACCCAAACCATCATCTCCTGCCAACAACTTGCCAAGGGAGAAGAAGGACCTGGTGAAGAGGCTTATCGTGGGTATGTCAAGATCTCTTATAAGGCCATTGATTTTAATTATGATAACTGTAATCTCCCTGAGAGTGGTCGGGGATATAAGTACAGCGCTGATCAGACTCCTGATACCTGGCACAATAATGCAACCCTCAAACCAGAAGAGGGGCTTAGCGACATCCCCGCCTCCCCTGACCCAGGCATAGAGAATGTCCTTTATTGGGATTGTCGTACAGATCTACCAGATACCTATGATAACCAGGTCTGGTTTAGGTTAAGCCTTAATGACGGGACATATCAGGCAGCAACTCCTACTGAGAGCCTGTTGCCTTTTTCAGTGGATACAAAGGCGCCAGAGATAACCAACCTGACTGCCCAGCACAGTGGTGAGGTTGTAACTGTAAATTATACAGTAACAGATGACAGTCTAACCGACGATCCAGCCAGGAATGTTGAGGTAACCTTATTTATTTCGGACGACAGTGGCGATAATTGGGAGGTTTCTACTGCTAGCGCTGATGGCGATATCGGCCTGGTCAAGACCTCAGGTGAAAAGATCATCAATTGGTACCCTAAGGTTGATTATATAATAGATGGGCAGTATAAAGGGACAATGCAGGCAAGGGTTCAGGTAGAGGATATATATGGAAATAGTTTCTTTAAGGACAGTGATGATTTTATCCTGGATATGAAGGAAGATAATAAAGAAGATAAAGAAAAAAAAGAGGGGCTACCATACTTTAAACTCTTGACCACTACCCCTCAGGTAGCAGGTGTCCCCTTTGAATTAACTATTAAGGCTATAAATGGGGAAGGGGAGATTGATATCTCTTATAGCAAGAAGGCCAATCTAACCCTTAATTACCTTTCTCCAGGTACAGGTAATCTAACCCTCTCAAAAATGAGTATCGATACCTTTGTTAATGGAGCAACCACCACAGGCTTAACCTATGGTGATTGCGGGACGATCTCGATTACTGCCATCGAAGATGGCGACCAGTCTATGAAAGGCACCTCAGAAACCATCACCTTTTATCCCCATCACTTTGTTGTTGGAACAGACTCATCAATCTATATTGTAAATGATACCTTTCAATTAATTGCAAGTGCCCGTAATGCTGATGGAGATGTTACCTCAAACTATAAAGGAGAGGCCGGTTTAAGTATAGGAGAGTACCTCTCTCCATTAACAGGGGGATTTATCTCTTTGTCTCATATTAGCTCAAATCAATGGATGGAAGGGATTGCGCGCCTTTCTCTTGGTTATAATAAATGGGGAAGAGTAACTATCAAGGTGTTTGATGAGGTAAGGAATTCATCAGATGGCCTTTCTTCTCCTATTATGTTTAACCCCAAGACCTTTTCTCTTACCCCCTCAACACCTCCAAGGAACAGAAAATTTTTCTACCTTAACGAATCATTTCAAATTAAGGTAACGGCGTTAGATGCAAATGAAAAGGTAATCAATAACTATCATGGCAGCATCTCCTTAAAGGGAAAAGGTCTGGATATCTCTGAAAATAATTATATCTATAATTCGGATGAGGGAAGTTACACATTCATTAATATTAAAGGAAACTCGGGCTCAGATTTTACCACTAAGGTAACAGCAACTGATAGTGATTATCCTGATATCTCCGGTCAGTCCCCAATTATTAATTTTAAATTTGGAAAGATAAAGGTCTATTCGCAGAACGCGCCTTTAAACAAGACTGTGAGTATTAGAGTTGAGATATTAGATAAAGATGGACAGGTTATTACTGAGGACGAAAGCACATCCTTTAGTATTAAACTGGATCAGCAGGGGGGGAAAGACAATAGCAGCTTAACCTGCTCCCTGGGAGAGAATGAAAATGTAATTATCCCTAATGGTAAGGCTTCTTTTGAACTTACCGATACCGAGGGTGAAACAGTGAATGTTATACCTTCAACAAACCCGGGTCTTGACTCCGAACCAGGGAGTATAATATTTGAAGAGATACTTACTAAATCACCTGACAGCTTTAAGATTATTGACTGGCATGAATTAAAGAAGATTAATGAATAACCTTTTTATACACCCGCACCATCTCTCTTGCTGTTTTTTCCCAGGAGAAGTTTTTAACCCTTTTTCTGCCTTTAAGGATAAGTTCTTCTCTAAGGTTTTTATTATCAATGAGGTGCTTAATAGCCCTGGCGATTGCTTCTACACTAAAAGGATCAAATAACAAAGCTGCATCAGCAACTATTTCAGGGATTGATGAGGTATTTGAGGCAAGGACAGGACAGTAGTTGGCCATAGCCTCTAGGATTGGGAATCCAAATCCTTCATAAATAGAAGGAAAAACCAGGCAAAACGCCTTTCTATAAATCATATTAAGGGTTTTTTGATCAACATAACCAAGGAATTTTATATCTTTCTGATAAGGACTATTATGCCAGGCCTTTTTAATAGTTTCATCCAACCAACCTCGTTTACCTACTATCACCAGGTCAAGATCGCAGGCCTTTTCTCTCTTCAACTCGTCAAAGGCCTTTATTAACCTCTCTAAATTTTTTCTTGGTTCTATAGTTGAGACGAAAAGGAGATAATTTGAAGATATTAGTGGTTCCTGTTTCCTGGTTCCTGGGTCGTAGTTATAGGTATAATCTTCCTGTTCAACACCTGGATAAACTACCTCTATTTTTTCTTCAGGGACATTAAGATAATCTATTATATCTTTTTTTGAACTTTGGGAATCAGTGACAATATAATCAGCAAGTTTGGCGGAAAGAGGCACAAGGAATCCCATATATAATCTATACCTCTTGATCATTGATTCAGGAAATTTGAGGTAGGTGAGGTCATGGATAGTTATGATGTATTTACGAGATTTAACAAGAGGGGCTATATAATTTGGGAGGTGGAGGATATCTAATTGATATTGATTACAGGTGTATTGAAAGGCGCTATTTAACCAGAAGAGATAGACGAGCTTGCGAAATGACCTTGGCCTTATCTTTTCTAAACTAAAGATAGACGGTTGAGGATCATTAAAGATAACATATTCATTTCCAGAATCTATCTTTTTGAGGTATTGAATTAATTTTGAGGCGTAAACCCCAATCCCTGATCTTTCTTTTAAGATGAAACGTGCCTCGATTCCAATTTTCATAAAAGTTCCTGATAGATATCTTCAATCCTTTTTACACTTCTATTAATATCAAAACATATCTTCACCCTTTTTTTACCTTCTGTGCCCATCTTTTTTAATTTAGTAGGATTATTTAAGAGACACCCTATAGCCTTAGCAAGAGCTAAGGCATTATTGGGTTCGATCAATAAACCATTAAGATTATCTATTATCTGTTCAGGAATCCCTCCAAGATTAGTTCCTATTACTGCCTTCTCTAGAGCCATTGCCTCAAGGATTATTCGAGGCAGTGGGTCAGGGGTATTGGAAGGGACGACAATAATGTCAAAATCCAGTAGATATTCTCGTGGATCATCTTTATGTCCTAAAAAAACTACCGTCTCTTGTAACCGATATCCTTCAATAAGGTTTTCAAGCAGCTTTTTATATTTTATATCTTCATCATGAAAAATTTCTCCCAGAATAAAAAAAATAGCTGTACCTTTAGATTTATTATTAATAAGCCCGGCTGATTCAATAAAGATATCTATCCCTTTTCTAGCTGTTATTTGACCCAAATAACCTATTAGAAACTTGTCTTTATAATCGGTCTTTAATACCCCACCTCTTAGATTGGAAGAAAAGTCTTCAACATCTATCCCATTATAAACTAGCTTTATTTTTTTATCACCCTTTGGAAAAAGTTGAGCTACCGCCTGAGAGACAACCACTATCCTTGAGGAAAATCTTGATAAAAACCAAATGATAAACTTACGGAAAAAGGTTTTTCTATAGATATCTCTTACATGGATAATAATGGGTAAGGCTGGGCAAGCTAATATGCTATAAATACCAGCTATACTGGTATTAGCATGAATTAGATCTATCTTTTCCTTCTTAATTAGATTGTGTAGTTGAAGAGAGACGAGGATGGTTGAAAAAAAAAACCTTGTAACAACTATTAAATTATAAGTTACCCACATTTTAGGTAGCTTTAATAACCTGTATTCCAGACCATGCTTTCTACATAAATCTGTTAACCGTCCTTCTTCTGGACAAAGGATTATTGGAAGATATTTGTTCCGATTAATCCTTTTAATAACCTCTAACAGGCTTCTCTCTCCTCCACTGACCTTGGAGATATGGTTAATGTATAAGATTTTTTTCATTTATTGACCTAAGATTCCTCCAAATCGAGTAAAGGACTTTTAATATTTTTTAGATCTTTATTCATTACGTGGGTGTAGATTTGGGTAGTAGTGATGTCCTTATGCCCTAAAAGTTCCTGAACTAGCCGAATATTTGCCCCATTTTCTAGCATATGATCGTTATTCCCTTTTTCATCACAAACAATTAGTTGATGATTTTCAAAATCTAAGGCATGAACACGTAATCGTACAAGTTCCATAATCCTTAGCCCTGAAGCATACATGAGCTTACACATTAAAAGAGGAGTACCTTCCATATATTGGAATAATTTTTATTTGATCGGTTAAACGCTGTTTTTTTGTAACACATTTTTTACCATTAACAGGTTTACATACAATGAGTAATTCCTCAATAAGGTCTCCAAGCTCCTTACTGAAAAAAGACTTCAGGATATTGATTTCGGTTAAAATAGTTTTGGCGGACTAGTCTTTCTAATGCTTTTTCTAGAATGGTTAGTATACGCATTATATTATCAAGGTTCTTGTTAACATTGCTATTTAACCTTTCTTGTCTGTCATATTGTTCCATGATGTTGTCCTCCTTTATGAAAGTTAGTATTATTGAAAAGAGGACATACTATCACAGTTTTTTCAAGATGTTAATTATGTTGCGAGTAGCTCTATCATACTGAAAAGGATATCTTATTTTTTATAAAAAGTTAAAAAATGAAAGATTCCTTATATTTGACTCATTTTGGTACTATGATTTGTTTTGTTCAGGCTTGCTTGTCCATCTGCAGCACTTTGGTATGTGATTGACGTTTGTTCGTAGTTGTTACGGTTCTTTATTGAATACTCTGCATCAAGCTCTGACAGTCTTATCCGTCTCAAATCTTATTTGATTAAAAAATTAACTCTTACCCTTTTGGGATTTCTTCTCTTTTTTTTCATTGCGTTTTTCTTTCAACGTTTTTCCTGCTTTTTTCTTATCTTTTTTTTGAGAATCTTTTCCTTTAGCCATGAATCCTCCCCTTTGTTTTGATTAGTTAAATATACTTATTTATTGTTTTTCCACTATACTTGGACTGCAAGTAATTATTAGACAGATCTATTTGCCCATTTTTTGTATCCTCTTCAAAAAGCATGGTAAATTACTCCAAGTTAAATTTTCCTTGGCATAATTTATATATACCTTCTTGAATAATTAGTGTTCTTTGGACGGACTTTTTGGGGCTTTATTTTTTATCTTTAGCCCTGAAAGGGCGTTATGTATCAGCCCTGGGCTGATACATAATGCCCTTTCAGGGCTAAAGACTTTAAAAATTTTCTAACGTTATTGGAATACAATCTTAG
>JAZDLJ010000344.1:0-2673 GCA_043802115.1 bacterium
AGATTGGGTGATAACCCTGCCAGATGGTTTAGAGATTGAATTTAATAATGAAATTATAAAATATGAGGAGGAAATAAAGATGGCTTTTGTAATACCTGCAGAAAAAATTTGGCTTGAGAAAGGGAGAGAGAAAGGGAGAGAGGAAGGGAGAGAGGAAGGGAGAAAAAAAGGAGAGTTTATTGGAGGTATAAGAGTTGCCCAATTAATGAAAGGGATTAAAATGTCAAGTAAAAAGGAACTTGAAAAAATGACAGTCAAGGAGCTGAAGATTAAACTAAAAGAGGTGGCAGGGGAGAAGAGAAAGTAATTTGGAGGCACATCTATCTTGAAAATTTCAAAATTAGAATTGCTGATTATGAAAAACATTTAGTTGACAATTTAACATCAGTTATATTATAATAACTGCTTATCTAAGGGCCCGTAGCTCAGCTGGTAGAGCCCCCGGCTCATAACCGGTAGGTCCCTGGTTCGATCCCAGGTGGGCCCATTACAAATTCATCTTTAAATAAAGTTACTCTAAGTTAATTGATTTGTTGGTCCTAATGCACCTATCGAAGGTGCATTTTTTTGTAGTAAAAATTAAGTTTTATTCGATCTCTAAGATTTTTATATTGATTAAGAATAAATGACTACCCTTATTACAGTTAGTGATATAGTAAAGGTTCTTAATTATCTAGTCCCAGAGGAGTTAGCTTTAGAATGGGATAATGTTGGTTTGCAAGTAGGTAATTGGAATAAATGTGTTAAAAATATATTAATTTCGCTAGATTTAACAAAGCAGGTTTTAAATGATGCTGCAAGGTTAAATATCAATTTAATTATCACCCATCACCCACTAATCTTTTCTCCCCTAAAAAAAATAACCTCTTTAGATTCAATAGGTAGCCTAGTTATCGAATTAATCAGAAAAGATATCTGTCTATACGTAGCACATACTAATTTGGATATAGTTAAAGATGGTGTTAATGACGTATTAGCAAAAAAGATAGGCCTGTGTAATGTAGAATATTTAGTAGATGATGCTAATTCCAGGGATAAGGGGCTAGGTAGGGTTGGACAATTAGCCGAACAGATGAAGCTGGGAGCAATGGGTGAAAGAGTAAAAAAATGTCTGGGATTAACTCAGATAAGGTTAATTGGTAATAGAGAGAATGAAATAAAAAATGTAGCTGTTTGTAGTGGTAGTGGGGCCAGTTTGATTAATTTGGTAGCTAGAAAAAAGGTTGACCTCTATGTGACAGGAGATGTTAAATATCATGAGGCACGGTTAGCTGAAGAAATAGGTCTGCTTGTAATAGATATTGGACATTTTGGATCAGAGGTTGTAGTATTACCAGTATTCGCTGAAAGCCTACGATCAGAATTTAAGAGGTGTAAGTTAGATGTGGAGATAATAGTCCATAACCAAGAGGTAGATCCTTTTTGGTATATTTAAACTCAGTGTTCAACATTATCATTTTTAATTCATCATTAATTTAATGGAGGTGGTAAGATATTTTAATCCAGGATTTAAAGTTGTTAGAAGACCTACAGAATACAGATTTAAAGATCAGGGCAGAAGAGGCTACTGCTGATCAAATCCCAAAAGATTTAGAGAAACTAAAAAAGGAATTTGAGGCATCTAAGAAGGGATTAGAGCAAGTTAAGCTAATTGCAGAAGAGGCAAAAAAATATAAGAGAAAGAAAGATGCTGAACTTGTTGATAAAGAGACTCAGTTGTCAAAATATAAGAGTCAGCTAGTGAATATGAAGACTAACAGGGAATATCAGGCTATTTTGTCAGAGATCGAAAATGTTAAGAAGGTTATTTCTATGGTTGAGGAAGATCTCCTTAAAGGTATGGAAGAGATCGAAAGCTTAGAGAAGAAGCAGGGGGAAGAACAGGATAAGATAAACAAGGAAAAAGAAGCCTTTAATAGAAATGAACAAGAAAAACAGGGAGAGCTGAAAAAGTTGATAAGTGATATAGGACAGCTAAAGAATCAAACAACTGGGATAAGATCTCAAATACCAGCGGATATTTTAAAAGATTACGATAAGCTTAAAAAGGCAAGAAATGGGAAGGCTATTGTTAAGGTAGTTAATGGGATATGTGAAGGTTGTTTTATAGCACTCACACCTCAGTACTATAACGAGGTAAGAATGGGTGATCGTCTAAATAAATGCCCAAATTGTAACCGAATATTATATTACGAAACCCAGGACACCTCAAGTAATTCAGACAATAATCCTGTTTCCTGATTATGCTACTCCAACTTGAATTTTTCCAAGTGATTGTGTTAGTTAAAACCAGTATGTTAAGGCACAAAGTTTTTAAGTTTTTTTTATTTTTCCCCTTTATGCCTAAACAGCTAGTCACAAAACTAACCTGCATTACCTCAGAAAAACTTAGCTTGGAGTAGTATAAATTAAAGAAGGAGATTCACTAGTGTCCAATTAAAAATTAAATGAATTCAATTAAATATTGTGGATTTTTATTTCCTTTTGTTCTTTGGTAACTGAAAGTACCTTTAACATGGGCTTCACTCAAAGAAATTGACACTTAAAATCTGTAGAATTGTATTTCTGTTATCCGATTTAAAATAACTAAATACCAATATTAGCTAGTATAAGAGGCGTTAACCTAATTTAGGCTTATTATAATTTTTTTCGATTTCAAATAAAGACGATTTT
>JAZDLJ010000345.1:0-4459 GCA_043802115.1 bacterium
CTTCTTCAAGATTATTAATCTTAAGTTTTTCTTCAATTTCTTGAGGAGTAAGCGCCTTTCCTACTGCATCAAGTTTATCACCTAAATATTCTTTAAATAAGCTTGAAGCCTGGGCAAAAAATTTACGATAATCTTTATCCGCAATTAATGATTTTAATTTCCTCAGACCTTTTTCTAGATTAAACATCGCCTTTTTTCTTTTTGAGTAGGCTTGGTCTTGTTGTAATCTATTTTTACGTTTATCAAAAATAAAGGTAAAAATAAATAAAAAAGGAGGTAAAAATATCCCTATTAATATGAAAGGGTTAAAAAAAGATACTTTACTGCTAACAATTGTCTTTAAATCTTTATCTATTGGTAGGATATCTTTACCTAATTCTTTTATGGCCTCTTTATTGGTCTGAGTTCCTATTGCCTCTACCAGATTTAGTCTTTCCTCTTCGGTAGTTGGAGATACATCTAAGATAATAGGCTGGGTAGCGCTTAATCTGTACTGGCCTAATTCAGGGTCAAGATAATATAATTTAAGAGGAGGTATTTGAATCTTCCCATCTTTAAGTGGAATTAATGCTTTTTTAAAAATCTTGTTTCCTGAGAGACCATTCATCCCTTTATTGATAGTAGTGGTTGGCTTATCATCATATATCTTAAAATCCTCAAGCCCTCCAACCTTTGGTTCTTGAATCGCTTCAATATTGCCAGTGCCATCTATCTTAATCGTTAATGTAACAGATTCACCAACCTTTAATTCATTTTTATTAACCGTTGCTGTTATATTATATTTACCAATCAGGTTTGATATCCCTCCTGGTATTTGTCCTCTAGGCAGAGGACTAACTGTTATTTTAATGGGATCTGCCCTTAAGGTCTTTGGTCTGGCATCGTACCCTCCCAAAAAAGAATCATTAAAAAAATCATCAAAGGGTGATCGAGCTCGACGTTGAGTTTTGTATAAGACCTCGCATTTTAATTTAGTGGGCTTTAATTCATATTCTCCAGCGCTTAATGGAAAAAGGGCTACCTTAATCTCATTAATA
Source organism: bacterium (assembly GCA_043802115.1). Lineage (GTDB taxonomy): Bacteria > SZUA-182 > SZUA-182 > JAZDLJ01 > JAZDLJ01 > JAZDLJ01. Next base: position 1,038 of record JAZDLJ010000345.1, read on the forward strand.
GAATATTGTTGACCATTAATAACCTTTGTATATTCATTATTCTCATTTTTTTTCCCTAATTGTTCACTCCTAAATCCTTCAAAATTTAAAGGCTCTAACTGGGCATTACGTACCTGAATTCGTCGATAGAATCTAAAAGTGTAAATTATTTGCTGGTTAACAAAAGGGGTTTGATCAGAGACTGAGGTGGTAATAAAGATATCTTTGTCATTTTCAAGGTCTTCAGAAGAATTATTTTCTTTTTTATCTTTTTTGTTTTTATCAGGATGTTGGGTTGAGTGATGAGGTGTTTGAGTAGGTTCATCCTTGCTTATCTTGATGTTTATCTGAGTACTCTTATAGACCTTCTCTTCGATCTCGAATGAGATGGGTGGGATAATAAGGTCACCTGCCTTTTCCGGGGAAAGGGCATAATTAAAATCGACACTTGCGCTCATTGATCCGTTTATTATCTGGACTTTTGATGATCGGCCTTGGGAGTATATGGTAAAATTTTTTATGACTGAAAGGTCCGGGTCTGCTACGTTTCGCGCCCCTTCAACTGAAAGGGTTAGGAAAATCTGGTCTTCTAAACTGGCTTCGGTCTTGTCAACGGTAGCGGTTACTGAGATGGAGGCGAAGGCAAACGCTATGCTGTATAGATTTAGAAGAATAGATATGGTAAGGATTAATAGTAATTTTTGGTTATGTTTCATCTCGAAAATATATTTTACTCTATATTTAATCGTCTTGCGCAATGAGAAATTATTACAATTTCTATAAAATCTCCCTTTATCCTATAAACAATACGGTAGTTCTGAAATAGTTTTTCTCTTAATTCCTCATTCTGATATTCTGGGACAATACGACCTAGTCTAGGAAACGTTGGGATATCCTTTATAATTGCATTAATTTTTTTTGCAAATATGGATGCATAATATTCTGAATCCTTAGCAATAAAGTTGCATATTTCCTCAAAACTATTCGCAGCCTTTGGAGACCATCTTATCCTTTTTCTTTTAGCCATCTTTCCATCCGTTTTTCTACTTCCTCATGAGAAATTCCCTTCCCTTCTTCTAATTCCTTTAAACCTTCATCTACCTGATAACGAAAATACAATTCTGCCATGATATCTTCAATAGAAGTATCTTTTGGCATATTTTGAATCATTGTAATTACCTCTTCTTTAACAACTGGCATAGTAAACTCCTTCCTTCTATAACTACTATTTCCTCTTTATAATAAAGGATTCCATATCCCCTTGGCTACATTTTATTTTGGGCTCATGTTGCGTTTCAGGGTCATCCAGATATTTATCTAGTTTAATCTAACGTAACTTAGGTCAATAATCGTTTTTACTGTCCCAGAGGGACAATTGAAAATAGCCCAGCAATTTATTGCTGGGTTAACAAGGCATTGAAACCGATGGAGTCCCGTAGGGACGATTGAAATAAATCATATTTGTAAATCACTTATCAGTCATCCCTACGGGACTCAAAAATATTTTTAATTCTCTAATCCCAGCAATAAATTGCTGGGCTATTTTCATATAATCCCTACGGGATAGGGATAAATTTGTGTAACTTCTCAAAAAGTCTGGGGTCACTCATATCTAGATTTGTTGTACAAAAGACCCCAAAACACAATATGAGCCAAAGGTAACATCCAGCCACAGCCTAAAATAAAAAGCATTTTAGGCTGTGGCTGGATGTTACCAATCCTTATCAGGCGAATACCCCCTTCCACCTTGTTTTTTCATCTGCTGCTGTAAAAACTTTGTCTTATCCTCATTAAGGGAATTTAACCACTGATCTGCCTCTTCCTTACTCATCTCTCTTGCCTGTTGAGCCTGTTGCCCCTGCCCTTCCTGCTGTTTTTCATCTTTTTTTTCCCTTTGTTGAGCTGAATTCTGCTGTGCTTGTTCTTCTTCCTTTTCTTGTTTTTGTTCTTCTTTCTTTTGACCACCCTTCTGTCCTTCTTCTTTTTTGTCCTGTTGCTGATCTTTTTGACCTTGCTGCTCTTGCTTCTGCTGTTCTTGTTGTTGACCCTGCTTCTTATCCTGTTTTTGTTGCTGTTGTTGCCTTTCTTTCTCCTCGTTAATTCTCTTCTTTATCTCATTACGAACAAATTCCAAATTATATTTGGCATCCTCGTCATCTGGTTTTAACTCTAAGGCCTTTTTATAGAATTCAATTGTCTCCTGTAATTTTCCCTGACGGTAATAACTATTACCTAGATTATAATAAGCCTTTTCTTCAAGATCAACGTTAGGGGCGTTATTGGCTACATCCGTATAATTTTTTATGGCCTCATCGTAATTTTTCATCTGAAAATGGGTATTAGCAATATCATACTTTAATTTAGCCTCATTTGGCATATTAAGTTGGGCATCAACCAAATTCTTAAGGGCTTCATCATATTTACCTGTTAAATATAATTTTTTCCCTTTTTCAATTTTTGAATAAGGGGATTCAGCACTACCATTATTAGGAAACAAAAATAAAACTAATAAGATAAAAATAAAAATTAATCTATAACTTTTCATAAAAAGTATCCTTAATTATTTCCGTTTTTTACTTTTCTATACTTCTCCATAGATGCCGTCCCATCGTACTGGCGAGACAAGTCTAACCCCTATAAGTGGGCTTTTATCTATTTTTTGTTTTAAGGTTTCATCGAGCAAAATTAGTCCAGTAAAATGGGCAGTCCGAAATAGGGGGGCTTGATAGAAAACATCATCTTTTAATACCAGCTTATCAATACGAAAAATAATTGTGAGTTCTCCGTCGTCATCAAGTTCGGCATCCATCTCAGATGCGTCTCGATCAATACAGTCAACAAGACCAAGTATGTTGGCAGCATAATAACCAGGCTTTGCTGGCTCTCCATCTCGCTCTATCACGGTAGCTTTAACGTACTGAATATTATCGATACCGAGACTATCCAAAAAAAATTTGAATCGTTCTGATATAACAGAGCATCCCATATCGCTAACGGCATAATCTGTCATTTTACCCGAAGGTAAAGTCTCACACAAAAATTCCAATCTTGATAGATCGTACTTTTTGGGGTCTATGATTCTCCCGTTTTCCCAAATCATTTTATTGCACGAGCTGTTATCGCTTGCTCTTAGAGCAGGTGATACGTCAGTATTAGGACAAAATATAAATTTCTTCATTTTAATATAACCTCTCACTAGTGTCCAATTAAAAATTAAATGAATTCAATTAAATATTGTGGATTTTTATTTCCTTTTGTTCTTTGGTAACTGAAAGTACCTTTAGCATGGGCTTCACTCAAATAAATTGACACTTAAAATCTGTAGAATTGTATTTCTGTTATCCGATTTAAAATAACTAAATACCAATATTAGCTAGTATAAGAGGCGTTAACCTAATTTAGGCTTATTATAATTTTTTTCGATTTCAAATAAAGACGATTTT
>JAZDLJ010000369.1:0-2401 GCA_043802115.1 bacterium
AAATAATCCTAATAATTTCAAGAGATAACCCAAAAAATTGCCTGAGATTAGCCCGAAAAATACTCAAAAAGCTTTTCTTTACTCCCAATTAACTTATTGAAATATTTAACAAAAGTAATTAAAATACTGTGGATAAAATAGCGTATAAATTCAAGCAATTATATAATTTTTCGGGCTAATTAAACAACTCGTCCTTGATAATTATTTGAAATTGTTGAATTCATCGTTTTACCACGTTCTGAATCGCTGTTAAGTAAGTTGAGCATTGACATAGATAAACATTTCGTCTACAATATATAACTTTATTTAGTTGTTTTACTTTTATCCTGTTTTAATTAACGGAGGCTATAACTATGATTATCGTACTAAAAAAAAATATAACAGAAGCGGAGGTAACTCATATTACAGAGAAGATAGAAAAAGCTGGCTTAAAGGCTCATATATCTAAAGGATCTGAAAGGACTATTATTGGAGCAATCGGAGATGAAGCTATCCTGCGAGAGATGCCATTAGACGCATTACCTGGAGTAGAGGAGGTTATGCCTATTTTAAAACCATATAAATTAGTTAATAAAGATTTTAGACCTGAAAGAACAATAGTAAATATTGATGGAGTTACAATTGGAGGGAAAAAGCTTGTCCTTATGGCTGGTCCGTGTAGTGTAGAAAATAAGGAACAGATAATTCAAGTTGCAGAGTGTGTAAAGGCTGCTGGGGCGAACTTTTTAAGAGGCGGGGCGTTCAAACCGCGCACATCACCTTATAGTTTTCAAGGACTCGGTAAAGAAGGGTTAAAATACCTGGCAGAGGCTCGAAAATTAACGGGTCTTAAAATTGTAACCGAATTAATGGATACACGAGATACTGAGTTAGTAGCTGAATATGCAGATGTAATTCAGATAGGTGCCCGAAACATGCAAAATTTCAAATTACTTACTGAAGTAGGTAAATATAAAAGGCCTGTTCTTTTAAAAAGAGGCATGAGCTCAACCATTAACGAACTATTAATGTCGGCTGAATACATTATGTCAGAAGGTAACTATCAAGTTATACTTTGTGAAAGAGGGATTCGTACCTTTGAAGATGCTACAAGAAATACACTAGATATCAGCGCTGTTCCAGTAATAAAAGAACTCAGTCATTTGCCGATAATAGTTGATCCAAGTCATGGTGTGGGAAGATGGGAGTTGGTCGCCCCTATGGCTAAAGCAGCAATAGCTGCTGGAGCTGATGGGCTTATAATTGAAGTACACTGTAATCCAGAGGAAGCTATTTCCGATGGTTCACAATCACTAAAGCCTAAAAAATTTGAGCGATTAGTTGCAGAGCTAAAAAAATTGGCAGAGGTAGTAGGGAGGGAAATTTAATTAAAAAGGAATTCGTTTGATGCTTTTTCCCCAAATGACTATTGTTGGAGTTGGTTTAATAGGTGGATCTTTAGCCAAGGCATGTAAACAAAAAGGCCTGGTAAAAAAAATAATTGGTATAAACAAAGAAGAGAAAAATGTACAAAAAGCCAAAGAATTAGGTATTATTGATGACTATAAGCTAGATATTAAAGAAGGTGTAAGAGAGAGTGATATTGTTGTCCTGGCTGTACCTGTTAGTATTATTAATAACTTAATAGAGCAGATAATACCTCATTTAAAGAATAATTGTATTGTAACTGATGTAGGAAGTACCAAAAGAAAGATAGTAGCACTTGCGGATAGAATAATTCCTAGGGATTTATCCTTTGTCGGTGGACATCCTATTGCTGGTACTGAAAATTCTGGGGTCGAAGCCTCCCTTATTGATCTTTTTTTAGATAAAAAATGTATCTTAACCCCCACTCCAAAAACAAATTTGGATGCCCTTGAAAAAGTTAAAAAGTTATGGACAGCAGTGGGTTCAGAAGTAGTGCTAATGGATGCAGCTATCCATGATCGCATCTTTGCAACAGTCAGTCACTTGCCCCATATAATTGCCTTTTGTTTAGTAAATTCATTAGGAGAAATGAAAAAAGATTTACCCGACATCCTGCGTTATCCAGGAGGAGGGTTTAAAGATTTTACCAGGATTGCCTCTAGCGATCCAAAGATGTGGACTGACATCTGCTTATCAAACAAAGAAGATATCCTGAAAAGTTTGGATTTCTTTATTACAAGGCTAAATGAGTTAAGAGATTTTATTAAGGAAGAGAAGTTAACTGACTTAATGGAAAGTTTTAAAACCTCTCAGGAGATCAGGAAAAAAATCAAACCCTAATTAAAATAAAAAAAACATATACTACTCCAACTTAGGTTTTCATAACTAATTGTATTAATTAAATATAGTAGCATAAAGTAAAAAGTAGCAAAGGCACTGAGGCACAGAGGAAAAACAAAAAAACCTTAAAAACTTTGTGCCTATGTGCCTTAAC
>JAZDLJ010000409.1:0-2161 GCA_043802115.1 bacterium
AAGTATTATATCTAACTAACGCTAATTAAAAGGTTTTAATCCGTGTAAATCTGTGTTAATCCGTGTCTAAAAAGTTTTTTGTTTTTTTTGCTTTCTAAAGAATACTCCCTAAAAGTGTAAACTAGTAAATGAAGGATGCCATAAAATGAATGAATTTCTCAATCACTGGATCTATTTTGAACCAGAATGGTATGTAGACTTTATCGAACAAAACGAGAGAAGTGTTAAAGATCTAATAAAGATTTTTTATATTGCAAGAGTCCTTTTTCGAGAAGACAGCAGTCATCCTGTTTATAAAAAATTATCCCCATTATTCAATAAAAAAAAAGATACCTCTCCTGAAAAGTCGATTGAGAAAATTATTCTAGAATCATCACCAGAGGTAAAAGCTATTGACGATTGCTTCAGATTAAATAAGATCACCTCTCTGAATCAAATATCAACTATCCTGCCACGTGAATTCCTGACCAATTCAGATCTGATTTTTTGTAAAAAATTGCTTAACAGAGAACTTTTTTGCATGTGTTTTGAGTCACCCCAAGAGAAGGTTATGGCTGTAGATGATCTGATGAAGGGAGATAGTAAGGCTTTTTCAGCTCAAAAGATTTATATCCTTTTTGATAATTCATCCTCAATGGCTGGAGATAAGATGCAGAAATACTTTATAGCCAAGACTATACTTTTAGAATATCTAAGGAAGGTTAGTGTAGAAGAACCTCATGTCTACTTTAGGAGTTTTAATGCTGAACCGGGCGATCTGTTTAAGGCTTGTGATAGATTTGAACTGAAAAATTTAATAAAAAATATAATAAATCTTGAGTTGGATATATCTAGTGTAACTAATATTGGAAAGGCTATCCTTCAAGCTATTCATGATATAAAAAGTGATTTACGCCTTGTTAGGGCTGAAATTTTAATTATTACAGATGGTTTAAGCCATATTCCAGAGGATATTAAAGAATTGTTAGGTTTTATAAGACTTAATGTGATTTTGATTCCTACTCTATCTTTAGAGGAGGTGCTAGGTTCCTACCCAACCAGGCCATCATGGTGGAATAATAAAGGGATCTGGGAATCAATCAATCTAGCAAAAATGGATGATAAGGATAGGAAAAGAAATAAAGAGAGGATCCGCGAACTCTGGGATGAACTGGATCAGGTATATAAATTGCACGAGGTCGCAGATTTTTTTATAACCGTACCTTCAGAATCGTTCACCTCGTTGTCTTTTAGCGAAGAAGAATTGAGGTGTATAAATGAGGCTAGACTGAAAATTGAAGGTCAGTTAAGGACAGAAATCAGTGGCCATGAAAGATTTATAATATACAAAAGAATTGATTTTATGATGAGATATCTTTTTTTTATCTTAAAAAAAAAACTGCCACCTGAATTACATCGGAAAGTGTTAGATGAATATAAAGAACATAAGAATTTAAAAAAAGATCTTATGAAAGATAAAAAGATTATAGCCCTTCTTAATATCAAACTAAGCGCTAAAAATTATAAATTTTCAGTTACAAGAGAGGATGGGCCTAGGATAACAGTTTCTCTGGCAAGGATATTTTCTGATTTATGTGAACAATTAATTATTATTATAAATAATATAATGACTACTAGTTTAGTTGTGAATGCTAAAAAAATAATCAAAAATATTAATGAGTTAATAAAAAAATGGTCTCCTTCAATTGTGTTTTGATTTAAAAAAGTAAGGAATGTAAATTTTTAAAAATGTGCATTTATAAAATCAAATAATTAAAAGTAAAAAATGGCCAGAAATGGCATTTTGTAACAGCCTGCCGATTTATCTTGAGCAGTGTGAACAAGATGGGGAATCTACCATCTATTTGTCTTGTTGAAATCACTTGGAAAAATCTAAGTTGGAGTACTATACATAAAAAAATGTAAATTTTGATTGACAGGAGCTGTAGAATGTAGTAAAAATAGATGATTTTATGAAGGAAATTGTAATTATAGATTCAAATTAAGTTGTAACTACATAGAAAATAAGTTGTAACTACATAAAAAATAAAGTTAATTATTAAGAAAGGAGGTGAGTCCGGTAGTTGTTGATAACCGGTAAATATTATGGCAGCACATGGCTTTGGATATGATGGGAACATCGGATATTATCTATTTTTTGGAGGTATTGTTACAGGAACAG
>JAZDLJ010000414.1:0-15869 GCA_043802115.1 bacterium
TAATTTATGAAAGAAGGATGGGTATCTTATCTTTAAATTCCTTATTTTGGCATCCAGCAGATCTAGCTTGGTTTATTTTCAATGCTTCAGCAATATTATTTGTTATAGATAGTAAGGGGTTAGCTGGAGTTTCTGCATTTATTGGTTCTTTGGCTTTAAGGATAAAAGACATTTTAGCTTGGATTTTTGTAGTACCTATTTATAATAAAAAAATTATTAAATATATTCCAATATTACTATTAATAGTTTTTGTATTTGTTTGCATCTATAAAAGAGTATATCCTAAACATTATCTCCAATATTTTGGCGATCTTTATAGTATGAAAACAGCAAGAAATGCGTTATATTGGACGGGTTTATCAATAATGAAAGAAAATTTTCCTTTAGGAGAAGGCTTTGGACGTTTTGGAGGATTTATATCTTATAAATATTACAGTCCAGTTTTTGAAAAATATGGAATTCATTCTGTATATGGATTATCTACTAAAAAGGGAAATTTTATTTCAGATACTTTTTGGCCGATGATTATTGGAGAAGGTGGGCTATTAGGTTTATTTTTTTATATTCTTTTAATCTACAATATTTTTTCTTTTTTGTTTAAAAAAAATGATGATTTTTTTTCAGAAAAATTGTTATTAATAGGTAGGAATATGTTCATAATGTCGATTATTATTTCTATTGCTGCACCTGTCTTTGTAAGACCACCACAATATTTTATTTTATTCGGATTTACCGGCCTAATTTATTCTTATATCAAGGAAATCCATTACTGATATAATAAATTGAAATTGCTGTACTTAATGTAAAAAACGCTTAAATTTTACTAATCCGCCATAAATGAAAGATATCCACATTGTCTTTAAGGTTTGCTACTTTTCCGCTGGGAGAGTCGTTTTTTATTGCTCATCTCAATATTAGTCAGCGGTTACAAATTTTATCTACACTATTTTTGGAATATTACTATCATTATGAAAATCCTTTTAATTAACAAATTTCTCTACCCAAAAGGCGGTGATGCTGTAACCACCCTTAACACCGGCGAACTCCTCACAAAACAAGGACACGAGGTCACATTTTGGGGAATGCAACACCCTCTAAATCCAAGTTACCCTTACAAAGATCTCTTTGTATCCCATGTAGATTTTCATAATAAAAATGGGATTTATCAACAATTAAAAACCTCTTTTAATATCTTATATTCTTTCGAAGCCAAGAACAAAATAGAAAAACTTATAAAAATAAAAAAACCAGATATAATCCATCTTCATAACTTCGCTCATCAAATATCACCCTCAATTTTGAACGTCTTCAAGAAATACAGTATCCCTTCTGTAATGACCATGCATGATTATAAGTTAGTATGTCCATCTTATACAATGCTACTAAATGGTATCCCGTGTGAAAAGTGTAAAAAAGGAAATTTTTATTTCTGTCTAGTAAACAAATGTACAAAAAATTCTTGTTTAAAAAGTCTTATAAGTACAATAGAACTGTATCTTCATCATAAGATATTAAATATCTATGGGTTAGTAAATACTTATATTTCTCCTAGTAAGTTTTTAAAATCAAAATGTGAAGAGATGGGCTTAAAACAAAAAATTGAATATTTGCCCAACTTTGTTAATGCTGAAGAATACAAGCCTTCATATAACTGGTCTGAAGGTTCTATCCTTTTTTTTGGAAGATTATCTGAAGAAAAAGGATTATTTACTTTAGTCGAGGCAATAAAAGGCTTAGATATAAAATTAAAAATTATTGGAGAAGGCCTAATTAAAGAAACTCTTGAAAAAAGAGTAAAAAATAAAGGTATTGACAATGTTCAATTCTTAGGATACAAAACAGGCGAAGAATTAAAAAATGAAATAAGAAATTCAATGTTTGTAGTTTTACCTTCCGAATGGTATGAGAATAATCCTCGATCAGTAATTGAGGCATTTGCCCTTGGCAAGCCTACAATTGGGGCAAAGATTGGAGGCATCCCCGAATTAGTTAGAGATAATCAAACAGGATTGACTTTCGAACCAGGGGATAGCAATGATTTACGATCTAAAATTGAATGCTTATTTAATTCACCTGAAAAGATCGTAGCGATGGGAAAAAATGCCAGAGCCTTTGTTGAGAAAGAATTAACGGCTGAAAAGCATTACACCAAATTAATAGAGATATATAAACAAGCTATGTGTAAATACTATAAACCCACCTGCTAAAGTAGGTGGGTTTATTAACGACTAAAGTCGATTGTTTTAAGCTAAAGCCTACTAAAAGACCAGTATTTAAAAATACCTAAAGATTATGACTGAAACTCATTCTTTATTTTAAAATTATAAGATATGGGCATCCATTAGACTTTTTTCACTACTATATGTGATTATATTTTAATCCCCCAGTTCAATAATATTCCTCTTCATTGGAATATTGTCATAAGCTGAAAAAAGATGACTGCTAAAAGCTATTCGCCTAAAGGCGAAGGTTTTAGACCTGGCACATAGAAAATAAAAAGTGATAAGTTTTTTTACCCCTCTCTACTTTACATTAAATAAACAATGTATCTTTTCCATAAAAAAAACAAATCGGCTTAATATTCATGAAAAAATTTGATTTTATAATTTACTGTTTATTAGGTTTAACCGTAATTTGTCTTTTAGAAAAAAAACGTACTGCATCTGCTGAAAAATCTATGATTATAATTAATTACGATAAATCAATTGGTAGCTTAAACAAAAAAATACTTGGCAACAATTTTATTGGATATGATCCTGTAACTTATGAAAACTCGACAAAGGAACGCTATGATTATTCCGACTTTGGAGCAGGAATATGGGATGCTACTAAATATGAAACAGTTAAAGAAGTTATTAAGTTAGCAAAGGAGGCTGGCATAAGTATATTGCGTTTTCCTGGCGGTTGTGGTATTCATCATTATAATTGGAAAAAGGCGATTGATAATGAAAGAGAACATTTTTTATATGGAATAGATGAGTTTTTAATGACCTGCAAAGAGATAGAAACAGAGGCAGTTATCACAGTAAGTTATTTTACTGGGAACGAACAAGATGCTGCTGATTTAGTAGAATACCTAAATTCTCCTAATGATGGGAAACACATCTGGGCAAAAAAGAGAGCAATTAATGGACATGAAGAGCCATATAATATTAAATATTTTGAAATAGGTAATGAAGTATGGCACGGTAATCATAGGGGTATTAAACAAGTTTCCCCTGAAGAATACGCACAACGCTACATAAAATATTATGAAGCCATGAAGTCAGTTGATAGGGCCATCCAGATAGGTTTGGTCTTATATATGCCCGAATGGAATAAAGCAGTTATGGAGAAAGTAAAAGATAAAGTAGACTTTGGGATTACCCATATTTATCCAGCCCCAAGAGAAAAATTAGAAGAACTGACTCCTAATGATATCTTTAAAATAACATTAGCTGAACCTATCCTTTGGGATGAACAAAATATTCAAGATACATTGAAGCTTTTGAAAAAACACACTGGCCAAGATATCCTTCTTGCAATAACCGAATATAATGGTGGTTTTGCTCAGGATAAACCTATTCCTTATCGGCATTGTTTAGGTACGGCCTTGCTTAATGCAGAATTACTACGTATCTTTATGAAACCTGAAAATAATATCTTAATGGCAAACTACTGGCAATTTTGTAATAGTTACTGGGGAATGATTGTTAATGGCTTCGATGGAGAATATAATAAACTCTTCAATCCTTACTATAAAAGGCCTAATTACTATGTATATGAACTTTACAATAGACATTTTGGAAATATTTTATTAAATGTGAGCGTTAAATCAGATTATTATGAGGTAAATGAATATCAATCCATAGAGGCCTTCATTAGAAGATCTAGAAGAGGGAATGTGGTTAAGGGGAATTTGCTAAAAGGGGTTTGGGAAATAAATAAAAGTCCTGGTATCGAAGCAAAAGAAAAAGATGGAATATTAGCAATAGATTTTCAACACCCAACAGAATATAACTACTATCATTCTAAAAAAAGGATACAAATATCACCTGCTTCATTTTATAAGCTTTCAGGTTATATAAAGGCTGAAAATTTAATTGATGAAGTTGGTGTATGTCTTACCATTCAAGATGGAAGAGGCTGGACCAAGACGCATTCCTCGGCTTCTACAGATAAAATTATAGGAACTACTGATTGGATCTATGAAGAAATAATTTACAAAACCCTTCCTGATGCCCGTGAGATAGATGTAATTGCACGAAGGGTGGGCGAAAAAGGTGCTCTGAGCGGCAAAGCCTATTTTAAGGATGTTCAACTTGAAAAATTTATACCCTCAATAGATACGAAGATACCTTATCTTTCGGTTAATGCAAGTAAAAGTTCAGATGGTAAAAGTATTTTTTTTATGGTAGTTAATAGGCATATGGAAGCAAATATTTCTGCTACTATATGCTTAAAAGGCTTTACCCCTTCAGAAACAGCTAAGGCATGGGTACTCAATGGGCCAAGCATCGATGCTATTAATGAAAATGATCATGAGAATGTGAAGGTTACAGATATATCTTTCGAAGTTAAGGGTAATATTTTTTCCTTCTCATTTGAACCACATTCATTAACTGCTCTTGAGATTCAAAATTAACTTAAATAAAAAACAAAAGGAAAAATAAATGTCTATTAAACTTCACAAATCAATCATCACCACTTACCGCTGCAACACCAAATGCAACATTTGCGACATCTAACAATACCCAACTAAACCCTCAATTGGGATTACCTTATTTTTCCAACGTAAAAAGGTATTTCTCTTTAATCCTTGCCTAAGACAGTATTTTGTAAAATTAAGATCGCTTCCCTTCCATCTTTCTATGTGCTCATACCAAAATTGTCTTTTTTCTTTTCTGGTTAAACGGTTTTTATATTTTGTCATAACCTGCCCTCCTTTTTAGGGACTTATCATGACATATTTTTAGGGGCTAAATGAAAATGGGGTTTATCAAACGCTTACATTCAATCAAATAATTAACTTTACAGTTAATTCTCTTAGTTTACCTTCAAGTTGTTCAATTGTCAATTTTTCAAGTTCCTCTTTAGTTGATATCGTTATACCTTTTTCTACTTGGACAAATCTAATATCGCCTATCAATTCTCCTTCTTTCCTACCTTCTTTTCTACCTTCATCCCTACCTTTTTCTATCCCATCATTCATTGCCTTAATCCGTACCCCTCGTTGATCCTGAATAAACATCTCCCGATGCTCTTGATCTTCCAGCTCCTCCCGAGTCATATTGGCCTTATTCGCTATTGCAAATGCCTTTTTAATAGGGGGCTCAATTGCTAATGTTTGAGGGACAAATTCTAAAGAACCAGCCTTCCTTAAAAAATAGATCCACTTATCTGTTATATTTGTTAGCTCAGCCTCTGTCTTGGTAAATTTAGGTAATTCAATAAATACCATTTCTAGATCTGAATTTTTATACTCAAAAAAATTTTCCTTTTCCATAAGTCGGAAGGTTGTTATTACCTCTTTGGTATCCTCAAACATCACAAAATCTGCTATAGTTATCGCAATCACTGGATTAAGATCAAGATACTCTTCAGCGCTTGCGATCTGAATAGAATAAGCCTTTGCTGCATTATATAAGACTCTTTTCTCAAACCCAGCTACATTCAAAACCTGCATCTCAATAACAAACCCTCTTCCATCCCTACTTTGAGCCTTAACGTCTAGATAGGTATCTTTCATCCCTTTTATCTTTGGAGCCTGATAAGGGTCTATTATAGTTAGATCAACTATCTCGTTTTTCCCAGTAAAATGAAGTTCCGCATTTATAAACGAAATCAAGATGTCCTTACTCTCATTGCTGCCAAATATCTTCTTAAAGGCAAAATCTGTCTTCGGATTCAAAAATCGCATTGTATTATTCTCTTTATTATTAAGGATAACTAATTATATCATATAGTCTATCGTAAGGTAGTTATTTTGTCAAGATCAATTCGATACAAACAACAATTCTGGGTGAACATGATCCATCTAATCAGAATTTAAAAGTTCTCAGGATCTGCGTTGGTAAAGCAATCCACTAGTTTAGATTTTATGCCTAACATTCCAAAAATAAGTCTAAATTTTACGATAAAAAAATTTGCAGATTAGGACTAACTATTTGAATGAATAAAAATTTAACATTCACCCAGAATTGCTGCGATACAAACAGTTGTATTGACAAATAAAATAATCAAGAGTAAAATTTTGTTATGCTAATGAGCATCATCTTTTTTACTGGATAGACCTAAGGATTATTGGGCAAAGAGACCCCTGAGAGTTTTATAAATCTATCTTAGTTTTTTTAGTATATGTTTTGCGTAATTTTTCCAAAAAAGGTCTACTTAGGTAAATAAGTATAAGTTATTTGATCTAAATAAAAGGAAAACCTAATGTCCATCAAATTTCACGCATTCATCATCACAACTTACCGCTGCAATGCCAAATGTAACATATGCGATGTCTGGCACTACCCAACCAAACCCTCAGAAGAGATTGGTTTAGACATAATCGAAAAACTCCCTGAGATGTTTTTTACTAACATCACAGGTGGTGAACCCTTTGTCCGAAAAGACCTACCAGAAATCATTGCCCTGGTAAGAAAGAAGACAAAACGCATTGTCATTAGTACCAACGGTTATTTCACTGATCGTATCATCGACCTCTGTAAAAAATACCCTGACCTGGGTATTAGAATCAGTATCGAGGGGCTCGTAAGATCTAACGATGAAATCCGTCAAATCCCTGATGGTTTTGAAAGAGGACTAAGAACCTTACTTGAACTGCGGGCAATGGGGATAAAAGATATCGGCTTTGGGATGACGGTTCAGGATCTAAACAGCCATGACCTTGTGCCTTTATACTTACTTGCGCAAGGATTAGGCTACGAGTTTGCCACTGCCACCCTTCACAATTCCCATTACTTCCATAAGCTGGATAATAAAATAAATGACAAAGAAAAGGTAATCCATAAAATAAACAAACTACAACTTGAAGACTGGTATAACAATAAATAGGAGGACGAGTGAATCAAAAAAAAGGATGCTGCTTGCAGAAAAAGCCTAATCAACCTAAGAAGATTCATATTGCAGTCCTCGGTCTGCGCGGAATTCCTGATATTCAGGGCGGAGTTGAAAAGCACTGTCAGGAATTATATCCTCGTCTGGTAAAAAATAATTTTGATGTCACTATTATTGCACGCAACTGTTACGTTGGTCCCCATCCTTACGAATGTAAAGGAATACAAGTTCTTCCTATTTGGGCTCCGCGCAAAAAAAGCCTAGAGGCAATTTGTAACACGGCTGCGGGTCTGGCTTGGCTTGCCCTTCATCGTAAAGAATATGATGTCCTACACGTACATGCAATTGGTCCAAGTTTACTTATCCCTTTTGCAAAATTGTTAGGTTTTCCAGTGGTAGTCACCAATCATGGGGCTGATTATCTCAGAAAAAAATGGGGTAAGGTAGCAAGGATTATGTTACGTCTTGGTGAATATCTCGGAACAAAACATTCAAATTCTATCATTGCCGTCTCACGCCATATAAAAAAACTACTTTCAAAAAAATACAAAACACATTCTATTTATATCCCTAACGGGGTAAATATTCCTATCTTTCAATCCGCTGGCCAAAAGTTGAAATCATTTAATCTTGAGCCTCAGCGGTACTTTTTAGCAGTGGGGAGGTTAGTGCCCGAAAAAGGCTTTCATGACCTTCTAGAGGCTTATACAAAGCTGGAAACAGATTGGAAATTAGCTCTCGTAGGAGAAGCAGATCATGAAGATACCTATAGTAAAGAACTTAAAAAACAGGCACAAGAAATAAATGGTGTGGTAATGACAGGTTTTCAAAAGGGAAAGGCTTTAGCTGAACTGTTTTCTAATGCTGGTCTTTTTATACTTCCGTCCTATCATGAAGGACTTCCTATTGTTGCGTTGGAGGCGATGAGTTACAACCTCCCTATGTTAATAAGTGACATCCCTGCCAATAAGGAAGTTGCTTTGCCTGAAGAAATTTTCACAGTTGGGGATATAAAGGCGTTAACTGGCCGATTAAAAAAATTTCTTGAAAACCCGATTTTTTTGAGATCTCAAGAGTTGCTGGCAAAAAAAAGAAAAAGACTGGAGACTGAATTTAACTGGGATTGCATTGCCCAGGAGGTAGGAAAAATTTACAGCTCACTAGCTAAAAACAGCAATAACAAATGAAAAAATCTGATTATAACAAATTTAGGAATAACTACCCGATTCTCTTTAAAGGGGGAAAATGTACACTCTCGTTCCAGTCAGATATGAATGTGTCTCTACATACAAGTGAGGAAGAATACAGCTTGGGCTGGTATTCACCTGGTTATGATGTTAAAATACTTACGACTACTATAAAGGCAGTAAAAAAACAAGTGGAGCTATGACGAAGGTCATTACTTCTTTTTGGGTTCTTCCTAACTTTATTTTTTTACATAGAATCACTTATTTTTACTTACTCGATAGTGATAAGGTTTCAAAATGGATATGCACAATATGTAAAAGAGAATGGACATAACTTCCAGGATATAAATGAAGGTGTTTGGGGACATGTAGATGAACATCATCATTTTTACTGGATAGACCTGAGGATTATTGGGCAAAGAGACCCTGAAAGTTTTATAAATCTATTTTGTTCAAATTATAAAAAGTATGCAAAGACTAATAAACCGATCCAAATTCGGCATTTTGGAATCTTAGATTATATCAGACAAAGCATATTTAAAAAGGAGGTACGTATGACTAATACAGAGATTCGTCAATTACCTGAATTTACAACTTCAATAGAGATAATGGAGGAAAAATTGTTAGCATCAATCCCGATAGAAAAAAGGCTAAAGGGGCTGAAACCCAAAGAAAGGTTAGAGGGGCTGAAACCTGAAGAGAGATTGGAAGGATTGAAACCCAAAGAAAGGTTAGAGGGATTGAAACCCGAAGAGAGATTGGAGGGTTTGACGACTAAAGAGTTAAAGAGATAAAAAAAAATTCTTAACGATTTGTAATTTGTGGGTCTTATGCGATTAGAGGAAATAATAAATGGATACTTCTTTTGATTTTTAACAACAGAGAACCCAGAACAACGAACTAAGAACAAATTTTTTATATGAAAAAATATTTTCTTATATTTATTGCTTTATCATTCATTTTCTTCCTTTCCTACTGGATCAAATGCCAGGAAGACATCAATCTTGTGAAATCAGTTCATTTAAGTAAATATTTCCCTTTCAATCATATGCAATATAGAGAAAAAATTATTATTCCTCAACCAGGCGAGATATTTAAGGAATCCTTTGAATCAAGATGGGGACAGAAAAAATGGTCTCTTTGGATAGAAAAAGGAAAAGTAACCAAAGAATATATCAATAGTGGAATAGATAATTCAAAATGTCTTTTTATAAGTAATAATAGTAAAAAAAATGGAGTTATCAGTATTATGCCTTAATTGCTGTAGGTACTGGGATGTCTTTTACCTTTGAAGGTTCTGTAAAAACTCAAGGTAATCTGAAGGTAAATTTAAGTGTGATATCATACAATGAGAAAAAGGAGATTATTAATTTGACATATGCAAAAGAAGGTGTAAAAGATAGCACCAGTTGGGTTAGGGTAAATAAAAGGTTTACTATTCCTGAAGGGGTAAAATATATAAGATTTAGACTGACTGGAGATGGAATAGGAAAAGCCTGGTTTGATGATATTGTATTAAAAAAAGAAGAACAACCTAATCAGTTAGTTCTCTTAATTTTCCAAAAAGAGTCTACTTAGGTCAACAATTCTAAATTTGAAAAAGTGTAAGAAAGGAGAACTAAAGAAAAAGGCAATATTTTCTCTTTCTCCTTTTTTTATGTTTTAAGAATCTAAAATAAAATTTAATGTACTTAGGTAGATATTAGACCTCTTTCCAAAATACATGCTGTATTCTCTCAAGCAATACTTATTACCCATAATATTAATGAATTCAAAAAAATAAACAAACTACAACTTGAAGACTGGTATAACAATAAATAGGAGGACGAGTGAATCAAAAAAAAAGGATGCTACTTGCAGAAAAAGCCTAATCTATCTAAGAAGATTCATATTGCAGTCCTCGGTCTGCGCGGAATTCCTGATATTCAGGCTAAGAGCTGGCAAAAAGGGGTTGTCAGGTAAAAAGGAGGCAAAGAGGTACTATGAAATTTGAAAATTACAACATATCAACAGAAATAAAAAGGAATCTTTCACAACTTGGCTTTAAAAGACCGACGGATATACAATTCAAATCCATCCCTTCAATAATGAATGGGGAAGATGTCCTTGCCATAGCTCAAACAGGGACTGGAAAAACAGCTGCATTTGCAATCCCTGTCATTGATAAAATCCATAAAGAAAAAAGTAGTAAACGCAATGTTGGCATTAAATGTATTGTAATGGTTCCAACACATGAATTGGCAATGCAGGTTGGTGAAGTTTTTTCAAGTCTTGCAAGGCACACCAAAGTAAAAATCTTCGCCCTTTATGGTGGGGTTGAGATGGATTCGCAGATTAAAAAACTTCAAGATGGCATAGATATTCTTGTAGTAACTCCTGGACGTATGTTTGATCTAATCCACAGGGGATATATTGAACTATATAATATCGACACATTTGTACTTGATGAAGCTGATCATATGCTGGATCTAGGGTTTATAGAAGATATTAAATATATAAAAGTTATGCTCACCAGAAGGCATCAGACGCTTTTCTTTTCTGCAACAATAAATAATGAGATCAAAAAACTTGCTTTTTCGATGATAAAGAGTTCTGCCATACGGATTCAGATATCCCCAGAAGATCCTGTTTCAAAAAATGTTTCTCATTTTGTCATGTTTGTTGAAATGGATGATAAACGTTTTTTTTTGGAGAGATTTATTATAGATAATCCTAATAGTAAGATCATTGTATTTGTTAGGACAAGAGTCCGTGCTGAAAGAGTAGTAAAGGCAATGGCGAGGGTTAAGATAAGTTCTCTTAGTATACATGGAGAAAAGGATCAAGACGAAAGATCTGTAGTGATGAAAAATTTTAAAACTGGTGTCTGTAATATTTTGATTGCGACAGACGTAAGTGCACGCGGGATTGATATTCCGAATATTGATTATGTCATTAATTATGATTTACCTGCAAAACCTGAGAACTATATCCATAGAGTGGGCAGAACCGGACGAGGAGTAAATAAAGGAGTTGCAATCTCATTTTGCAGTAGGGATGAACAAGATCGTCTTGAAGAAATTCAACAACTCTTGAAAAAAAAGGTTGAGGTTATTAAAATCGATAGAAATGATTACGCCAATACTATAGTCCCTAGAGATGAAGATAATTTACAGGCTTTGCTAGCTGAACATGAGGCTTGGCTGAAAAAAAAGAAGAAAAAAAGATCAAAACAATCAAAAAAATAAGGATCATGTTGCATTTCAAGATTTTATATGCAGTCACCTAGATTTTATCTACTTCCAAGTTTATACAGGACGTCAGCCGCTACCACCTTAACCTCACTTTCTGGATCATCAAGCGCCTTTTTTACATAGGGGACAGTAGTAAGCTCATGTCCAATATTTCCAAGGGCATGCAAGGCATTTATGCGGGTATTATGTGGACTGAATATTTCAAAGGGGCATCCAGTTTTTTTGATCTGTAAAGGATGAATTTTTAATGGTTCAAAAGGTTGTAAATCATCTGTGTATTTTTCGACAATTTTGGCTAATATTGGGATTGCAAGTAAATTTTTATACTCACCTAATTTAATAATATCATCAGAAGAGGTCATTGTCACCTTGAGTTGTTTGTTTTTAAAATCTTTTTCAACCTTTTCTAGGAGGGTAAAAAAATCTGATTTTTTATCATTTCCAATTTTGACAACTGTAAGCTTGTCATCTTTATGTTTATTCCACCAATCTTGCCAATTATTATAATCTTTCCTAAACATTTGACCAGAAAGATAGGTTAAACACCAGCTTGCTTTATGCGTTACCTCTTCATCCTCCCCTTTTAATAGATCAATCAAAGGTTGGATAGTTTTTTTATCTTCAAAGAAAGCCAACGCTTCAATTATTTCTTCCTGAATAACAGGTTCCACTTTTTTAAGAATATCAACATAATAGGCAAGAGCTTGAGGGTCATTAAGGTCTTTGGAGAGCCATTTTAACAGCCATATTACCTGGAGCTTAAAGTTGTTATCGTTTTCTTTCTTAAGTGCAGTAATAAGCGCCTCAATGGTCTGAGGATATTTCAGGCCTCTCAAGGCTGTTAAGGCTACTATTTGAATATCGCTCTCTTTGTCCTTTAGGGATAAAATGAGTGAGTCGATAGCTTTTATATCCTGTATTTCTCCAAGGGCATACAGCGCCTCTTTACGGATAAGTTTGTTCTTCTCAGCCAGGAGATCTATAAGCGGGTTAACTGCCTTTGTATCTCGAAGCTTCTTTAATGTATAAATAGCTATCCTTTTAATATCCTCATTTTCATCTTTAAGGGCAAGAATGAGGGACTCAATGGTCTGGTTATCCTGAAGGGCATTTAAGATAACCATAGTGGTAAATCGTAGATTAGCGTCATTGCTTTTAAGGTTCTTATCTGCAAGTTTAATAGTCTCAGGGCTCTTAATCTTTGCCAATGCCTGAGCTACCTCTAACTTAACCTTTAAATCTTCCGTAGAAGAGGCCGCATCAAATAAATTATCTACAGCCTGAGATGCCTTTAATTCACCTAATGCCCAAGCTGCTTTTAATTGGACAGTAACGTCGTCATCTTTCAAAACAGCTACTAATGATTTAGTTGCTTCAATAGCTTTAAGTAGGCCTAGTGTCTCAGCAGCAGTAGCTTTAATATAAGAATCATTATCGCTGAGGGCTGAAATAAGCGCCTTAACTGCTCCCCTACTATTCATCCCTTGAGAGGCAAATTTTTTCAGATCAGTTACTGCATTAAACCGTATTGTCGGTTGACTGGATTTTAATGCCTCTATAGCTGTTTCAATCCGTGTAGAAAGATCAACAATAGGTTTTTCATTACCCTGAGCGGAGACGTTTGTTAATTTAATTAAAGTAAGACATGTAAGAAGAATGAAAGTTTTAAATAAGATACAAGATGCTCGATGGACATGATTTTTAATATTTATAATGGGCATTGTAATCTTTCTCCATATAAAAAAAATTAGATGATCAAATTATATATTGTCGATTGAATAAGTTGAGAGGCTTTTAAAAAAAACAGATTTTTAAAGATGCTTATAAATTAACATAAAAAAGTCTAAGCTTCTACCTATTTTTCATTTCTATGCTAATTAAGTGAGCGACCATAAAATTTATAACATTTTGCTCGGCTCTGGAGGTTACTTTTTCAAAATTTTCTAAGCTTGCTTCCCTAAATTGCCTAACTCGTTTCGCTCAAACAGAGGCAATTTTTAACGGGAAGCTTCACTAAGAAAATTTTGAAAAAGTAACCTAAGTCGCTTACACAAAAGTTATAAGTAATTATGGGTCGTTCACACTTATTGCTGCGTGTTTTTAAACAGAGTGAGTAAAAATACGCATTGGGAGCATAGAAAAAATGGCTACCTTAAGATTAATTGATTGTAATTGCTAAGGTTTAGTTTTTAAGGGTTCTGGCATATGGTTTGCATTCTAATCTATTAGAGGGAGGTTTAATAAGATAGAAGAGGAGAAACTAAAAAAGATTGAATCAGAATTCTGGGCATCCTTCATTTAAGCCCAAAAGTAGTTTACACTTTTTTTATAATATCACACAAAGCCACGAAGAAAGAATAAAATAGTAAGTACAATTCGTTGTGTCTTTGTGGCTTCGTGTGAGAATAATCTTTTTTAAAAAGTGTAAACTAGCTAATAAAGGATGCCAAATTCTGAAATATTATTTTACAGATTATCCGAAATGGCAAACCCCAGGAAACTGGGGGACGCAAAGCTACGGGTCTAAAGTAGTATCTTTAATTACTATGATCACCTGGCGTACCAATTAACGACATGGTGGTTAAAGATGCTCCTAAGATGGCTGAGTTGTCGAAGATAATATTAATTCGCAATTCAGCTATTTTTTTTGCAAAAATTAATATATATCTCGACAGTGATAAATTCTCAATGAATAATTATTTAATGTGTTGAATATATTGAATTTTATTGTTTAAAATGTCTAAATAATATAATTGTAAATATCAAACAGTTACAGAGAACTTATCACTGTCGAGTATATATTCAATTATTTCTAAAACAGCCAATAATTTCTAACGTAAAGGAGGTGGTAAGAAAAGATTTAAGATAAACTGAAATAATTAATCTTAAGAGAGGAGGGATGTAAGCATTAAAAAATATATTAGTTGTAGGGATTAAAATTAAGGATTAAGAAATTGAACCAAATAAGGAGGAAGTTATGAAAAAAAGATTATCTAATTATCACTGGTTTGAAATTCTTACTAACTAGTGAGGGAGGAAGGACAATGAATAAAAACATTACAAAGATTTATAAAAAGATATGGTTTTTTTTAGCCCTTGCTATTTTTATAGGAGTAGGGGTATCTCAGGCCGCAACCCTTAAGGTTGGGAGTAGTCAAGCAGATCAAGGTGCAGAGGTAACGATTCCTATTAATCTTGTTTCTGGTGAGGGAGAGACAGTAATAGGATTAAATTTTGACTTAGAGTATTTATCAAATATGGTAGAGATTAAAGAAATAAAATTAGGTGAGGCAACAGAGGGAAAGATAATCCAGAGTAAGTTGATAAAATTAGGATATTATAGATGTACGATATACTCCACGGATTCAAGTAAAATAGGAGATGGAACGGTAGCAAATCTTATTGTTAAGACAGCAGATACAGCAGTAGGTAAGACGATTTTTTCATTAAAAAATGTAACGGCTAATAGTGGTTTAATAAGTAGTGCTTCAAATTCGGACATGGATACATTGTCTATTCCAACAACAGTCAGTGATGGTTGTGTAATGATCGATGTACCAGGGTCTTCCAGTGAGGTAAATACTTATGTTGCAGGGGGAAGTGTTGAAGGTATTAGCAGCAGTGAAGATAGTAGTAGTGGAAATGGTTTATGTTTTATTAATGTCATTAAATAAGAGAATGAGGAGCTAAAAAGAGGAAAGAGATTGAATCAGAAAACTGAAATGTACCAGATTGTTCAAAATGGTAAATCCTGAGAGAACTTGGGATCCTGAGCTAAGAAACAGGGGTATAAGTAATATGGCCGAGTTATCGAAAATAAAGATAACTCGGCTATTTTTTTATTAGACATCCTTCCAAAATAATCTTGCTGTGTTGCTTCAGACGGAATCGGACATTTCTTCAATTTGAGATAGCAAAAAAAAAAGCAAAAAGATTGTCTATAGAGGGTGATTGAAGGTTTTGTGTTCTATCAGGAAGTCGATCTCATTTTGAAGGATTATTGGGCATAGTGACGTGGTTTATGTCTCTGCCTCCATGCGAAATGAAAGGGAAGTGGGCACAGGGGGACGGCTATTTGTGGCTTCGCTTAATCTGACATTCGCAGAAAGTAAGATTTGCGAATGATTGGAGAAAAAGATAGGACATCTCACAATGATATGATATGAGTTTAAAATTAGCAATTCTCATTTTGATTTTTTTAAGATAGATGTGCATCCAACATTTTGCTGAGCGAGTATTTAGTAGGCTTTTTGTAAATTTTCTCAGCGCAGCTTCCCGTAAAATTGCCTCTGTTTGAGCGAAGCGAGTTAGGCAATTTAGGGAAGCAAGCTTAGAAAATTCAAAAAGACTACTCTACGAGTGAAGCAAATTTTGGAGGCACATCAACAAATAAGTCAAAATGAGA
>JAZDLJ010000429.1:0-4193 GCA_043802115.1 bacterium
AATGCGACAAATGAAAAAACAAATAATATTTATTTTACCAGTACTCTTGTTTTTGGCTGTTGTCACTCCAAGAAACAAAGCAATAGGAAGTGATAATCTGCAAGATGGGCTAATGGGGCAAGAAAACAAGACTCAAAATGAACAAATGAATCAAGATCAAGTTCTTTCCGCATCTCAATTAGCAGACAACATTTGCAAACAAGCTATGGAAATCGATCAAATGGGAAAAAGCAAAAACTTCGATGCTGCTGCGATTAGACCAAAAGTCGAGAACTTATCAAAAGATATCCAGCTTTTAAAACAAGAAAATGAAAAATTAATGATAGGAGTAAAAGAGGAACCAGAGAAAGAAATGCAAAGTGAAATAAAAGAGATAGAAAAAAAAATGAATAGTATAAATAAGGAACTGCTGAAAAAAAAACCCAGTGGAAAAAACATCGCCGACGCAGCAAATAGCATAGAAAAATCTACAAAAAAATGGCATGAGTCTTATAATAAAATGGGTGTAAACTCTACCAACCCTTATTAACCACAATAAAAAACTTATTTACAAGAATATTAATTAACTATCGCCCACTCAACTTTCATTCACAAAACTTTAGGTAAAAAACATATAAAGCCTGGACTTGTTAGCACTAAAAGAGATGAATAAGTAAAAATTTCAAAAATACGCCTTAATAAAATCAATTAGTTAAAAATAAAAAAGAGGCCGAAAATGGCATTCCATAACAGCCTACCGAAGAGCGCTAATTTTTCAGAAAAACAATTATACTACTCCAACATAGATTTTTCTAAAATAATGCAGGTTAATTTTGTAACTAACTGTTAAGGCACAAAGTAGCAGAGGCACAAAGGAAAAAACAAAAAAAATCTTAAAAAAACTTTGTGTTTCAATACCTTTATGCCTTAACATGCTGGTTTTAACCAACACAATCACTTGGAAAAACCTAAGTTGGAGTAGTATACAAAATAATAGAAGACGAGATTAGTACATTTTATTGAGTGAGAGGGGGACTTTTTGGCAATTTAGAAAAGTGTCTAAAATTAAGGTTAAAAAATGTTTGTTTTGGGTATAATACTTAATGGATATAAAATATTTTTTTATCTTATTACCCATACATGCATGCTTTCCCATTTGACTAAGGTTGGTTAAATTTGGTAGCATTAGACATCTTTCCAAAATAAATACCGTATTCTCTGGGTGTCTAGGGGCAAAAGAAGACAAAAATTTTGCTGGAGTGAGTTATTAGTAGGCTTTTTGTAAATTTTTTTAGCACAGCTTCCCGTAAAATTGCCTCTGTTTGAGCGAAGCGAGCAAAATTTCACACTGATGAGACCACTAACATTAGCAAAACTTAAAAAAGCTTATCAAATGGGAAAGTTTATACCTATGATATATTATACTTCAAACGGGTCAAAACTTAACTTTTTTAGAAAAGGAATAGTATCTGGTTTTGTCTTGTATTACCGTACATTATGGAACTATTGGATTATCTATAAAAAAGTTAAGAACTAACCCGTTCACAGTATATTATACTTGATATAGAGCCACCTTAAAAAAAAGTAAAATACCATCTTAAAAAAATAAAAAGCGCCTCTATTAGCCTTAATAAAAACTTTTTTCTATAAAATTACAAAATATTCTTCAAATAGAAGACGACCTTTAAAAAAAAGGAGTATTCATATAGTAGAAGGTATTCTAGTTATTGTAATTATACTATTAGTATATAGAGTTATAAAAATATGGACATATAAATCCGAAGATTTTAAATCAATAAAGAGCGATAATGAGTTAATTTATGATAGTAAAGATATAAGTACTCCCCTAAAAAATAAATCCTTTGACAAAAAACACTTTAAAAAAGATACCTATAACTTAATTCCGGAAAAAAATCCATTTAATCCTAATAGGAAAGAAAAAGAAGATACTCCAATAGAAGTAATTTCAGGGAAAGAAGGAGAGAATAAACAATCTTTTAATACACCCCTTTTACTTGGTGTGATGTTATACGATAACAAAAAACTTGCCCTTATGCAAGATAACCCTTCCCCAAATTTATCTATTTCTACTAACACTCGAACTTCATCAAGCAGACGAAGTAGACGTAGGAGGTCTACTACAAGTAATCAAAATAAGCAGGTTACTCAACAGCCTCAATCGCCAAATAAAAATATTGAGTGGTATGCTGTTGGAAAACCAATTGCTGGAGCAGTGATCAGGGATATCTTAAGTGATCGAGTAATCTTAGAAAGAGGTGGGCGCCAAATAGAGATAGAATTATATCCTCAACGTAAAGATAAGGACAATATCTCGCAAAGAAGTAATATTAAAAATCAGGCCAATTCAAACTCAGGATGGATTAGTAGGCCTAGTTCCGTTACACAAACTATTAGATCTTCTCAATCTCCTCCGCCTTCTCAACCTCTGCCACCAATTTCACCAAGTAATAATTCTAAATCAAGTCCAACAAGGAATAAAAAAAGAGAAGAATTAGGGGCAGAAGAAAAAAAGATACTTGAGCTTATTGAATCGTGGGGGAAATAAATTATCTTTTATGTATAATAATCAGCAAGTATACGATCTAGCTATAATTGGAAGTGGCCCAGGAGGATACACTGCAGCCTTAAGTGCAGCAAAACGAGGCGCAAGGATTTGTCTAATAGAAAAGGATGAACTTGGGGGTGTATGTTTAAATCAAGGCTGTATTCCTACCAAGACCATTATGAGATCTGCTGAGATTTACGATCTAGTAAAAAAGGCAGATCAATTTGGGATAGAGGTAAAAAATAGTTTTGTAAATCTTCAAAAGGTCATTAGACGAAAAGACGATGTTATTACCCACTTAAAGACAGGATTATCTCAATTAATAAAAGGTCATGGGATTAGTTATATAAAGGCTCAGGCAGAAATCATAGATAAGAATAAGATAAGACTTTCAAACAATAACGAGGCATCTCCAACAGTTATTGAAGCAAAGAATATAATTATTGCCACTGGTTCTACTGATATAATTATCCCTACCTGTCTTGTTGATCATGAATATATCCTTGATGTGAGTGATATCTTAAAGCTAAATAGTAGCTTACCTAAAAGAGCAACCTTTATTGGAGGTGGTGTAATTGGTGTTGAATGGGCATGCATTTTTAATAATCTTGATGTAGAGGTATCTATTATTGAGGTTCAACCTACCCTTCTTCCAAAGATTGACGAACAGATAAGCAGACTATTAAGGTCATTGATGCAAAAAAAGGGCATAAAGATATACTTAAACAGTAAGGTAGTTAACATAGAAAAGGATAAAGAAATTACAGTAGTATTAGAAAATGGGATGAGATTAGCTACAGACAAGGTTTTTTTAACCATTGGGAAAAGACCAGCGACTATAAACCTTGAATATCAATCTCTAGGAATAGGAGTTAATCCTGGTGGAGGGATTACTGTTAATGAAAAAATGGAAACAAGTATTGAAGGCATTTATGCTATTGGTGACGTTGTTGGTAATTGGATGTTAGCTCATATAGCCTCAGAACAAGGTATTGTAGCTGCCCATAATGCCCTAAAGATGGGTATACCAGTTGATATGGATTATACTGCTATTCCTACCTGCATTTTTTCCTCACCAGAAATCTCATTTGTAGGTTTAACAGAAAACCAGGCTAAAAAACAAGGACATACAGTTAAGATAGGGAGATTTAATTTTTGTTCTCTTGGTAAGGCCTTTTGTTCCTCTGAATTAGATGGTTTTGTTAAGATTATAAGTGATCAAGATACATATCAAATATTAGGCGGGCAGATCATTGGTCCAAAAGCCACTGAATTGATATCAGGACTTACCTTGGCTATAAAAAACAAAATGAAAGTACATGATGTTATCTCTACTGTTCATTCACATCCTACCTTTAGTGAGGTTATCCAAGAGGCAGCAAGGGATACTTATAAAGAGGCGGTGCATAGGTGTTACTTTCAACAGGGATAAAATAAAAAAGCTATTTTATCCCTGTTGAAAGTAACACCTATTTTTATGTTTTTTTTTAAAAGCCCCCTGCCCAAAAATTCCACACCAGGAAGGCCACGAGTCTGTCGACAGGCTGTTACAGAATGCCATTTTTGAGCATTTCTCTACTTTTAATTGTTTGATTTTATTAAGGCGCATTTTTGAAAATTTGCATTCCGTAACAGCCTGTCGACAGGC
>JAZDLJ010000461.1:0-14898 GCA_043802115.1 bacterium
CAAAAGGAGGAGATCATAATGTCTACAAGTTTATTATATCATACCCAAAGGATAATTGATTATCAACATGTAAGTTTTAAATTTAAGGTTAGCCAAACAATTTGGAAACTTAAGCGTAAATTGTTCTCATTAAGATGTAAGAATTGTGGCTCCAAAGATGTAACAGAACGTAAGATTAATTTGGACGGACTTTTTGGGGCTTTATTTTTTATTAAAAATTTTCTAACGTTATTGGAATACAACCTTAGTCTAATTTGACAAAATTCAACCTAACCAAAATTATTTACCATGCTTTTTGAAGAGGATACATAGATGGGATGTATATAGATAATTATTTTAATTTGTAATCTAAAATTTTATACAAGACAGATTGGGAAGACCGCCTTGGCTGAGGATATCCAAGACCTAGACCCTGTGTGTTTGCGCTCAGTGAGGCATTTTTCATACAAATCAATTTTCAATTCAATCAGCAGTCCCTGTATTGCCATAAATTGAAAGTATGCCTTTTACCTTTTTCCATACAGGAACTATACCTAAATCGTCTGCAAAGGCATAGTAAGCGATATCGACGTCACTCGGGAAGGTTATTTCCGCATTTTTCCCTACGATTGTATTGCGTCCAGCCTCGCTTGCAATCTTGAATCCTGAGGTATTTAGTATCGACTCGATATTTTTGATCTGTTCTGCTTCTAAGTTATCGTTCGTTACCATGATCAAGGATCCGCCACTAGACGGCCTGAAAAAGTATTCAACCATAGTTGCCGATGTAGCAGATACATTAGTCCTCTTAATCAAATATTCATCTGCATCATACTCGCAAATCTCAGTGCTCCCATCTTGTCGTTTTTTCCACAACGATCTCTTTAAGAGATCAAACGCTTCATAACCATAACCAAGATCAGCAGGGAAGGTATCTATCTCACTGATTGCATCAATGCCATTAGAGAGGTTGAATGTAGGACTTGCAATGACTGTAGCAACTTTTGACAAATTCAGGCTTTTATCTGGTGGGATAGTAATCACAAGGTTGCCGCCGCTCTCAGGGTAGAGATGATGTACAATTGTTCCGTCAGCATACTTTTTCCAAAGCATCTTTCCCTGAGAATCCATTGCTGAATATTCCATATCTGTAGGGAAGATAGTTGTATCACTGATCGCAGATAGACCATTATCAAGATTGAAGGTGGACTCTTCAAGCTCACTCTTTACATTTGAGACACTAAGCACTTCAGTTGTTTTTGGAGGTATTATTACCATAAGTGTTCCGCCTGTTTTAGGCTTGAAGGAATAGAAAACCAAATTATTTTCATGTTTCAACCATATATCGTCACCATCGTTGTTTTTTGCGAGATAGCGAAGGCCGTCAGGGAAGGTATCTGTCTCACTGATTGTATCAATGCCATTAGAGAGGTTGAATGTAGAACTTGCAATGGCGTAAGCAACTTTTGTTATATTCAAGCTTTTCCCTGGTGGCTCTGGCGGAATAGTAACCACAAGGGCACCACCGCTTGCGGGGTAAAAATAATGCACAATCGTCCCATCGTCATGTTTTTCCCAAAGCATTTTATTGTATGCGTCAATCGCCTTATAAATAAATTCCTTTGTAAAGACGTTCGTGTTGCTGATAGCAGATGGTCCAGCTGTGAGATTAATATTGCTTGCGCAACCTGCTTTAATTTTATTAATTTCATCATCGGTTACATCTTCAGGTGTAATGACTATAAGTTTTCCTATACTATTTCCTTCAAATCTAATAGGTATGAAATAGCACCTAGAACCATCAGGGTTCTCCATGTAGATAATTTCATTAGTCTTATCATCATATACAAAGTTTGCAAGCTCCTTTCCTTCAAGTGAAACTGACTCAATAAGGTCATTGTTGTTATAAGTTAAGTTTAATTCTTCCCCTGATTCGCCGCTTAGGCTTACACTGTTCAAAGTTCGATCACTATTGGGATAATCCATTAAATTGGCGGACAACTTTTTGATTATAGTGTCTATACTGTCGGTAGAACTTCCAGATCCCTTGAAGTTGAGGTAATCTGATAGAAAGCCGGCATATACATCATGGGGGAGCACAATACCAAGCGCACCGACAAGAAGAGCTTCTTTTTGTGACCATGAATCCATAGACTGATTCCATGAAGCCGTCAACTCGTTTAGGGCCTTAAGGATTTCAGAATTGAGCTGTGAATTCGCTGCTGTTGTGCTATACCCATTACCGCAACTATAAGCAGGTGGGGCATAACTGCCATAGCCATAAGCAGGTGAAGCTCCATAACTGTTATAGCCATAAGTAGATGGGGATCCGTAACCATTATAGCCATAAGCAGGTGAAGCTCCATAACTGTTATAGCCATAAGTAGATGGGAATCCGTAACCATTATAGCCATAAGCAGGTGAAGCTCCATAACTGTTATAGCCATAAGTAGATGGGGATCCGTAAACATTATAGCCATAAGTAGATGGATTGTATCCACCATAATTACCATAAATAGATGAACTATTACCACCACCATAAAGAATTGGACTGGATCCTCCAATAGTATTGTATGGAGCTGCATATGGAGACCCAGATACCCCTCCATAATAACTTAATCCTGAATAGACATTTATTAAAATTTGGGCAAAAGGATCAGTAGGAAGTGTGACTGCATTCAGCAGCGCGACAGTATCAAAAGAAGACTGAGGTATATTAAATAAGGG
Organism: bacterium; assembly: GCA_043802115.1. Taxonomy (GTDB): domain Bacteria; phylum SZUA-182; class SZUA-182; order JAZDLJ01; family JAZDLJ01; genus JAZDLJ01. The sequence continues at coordinate 2,707 of JAZDLJ010000461.1, forward strand.
ATTCCCTAATCCTCCTTGTTGAGAGTCTGACAAGGTATACGATGGATCATAGATATATGTGATGCTTCCATCTGGATCAGTTTCTACAGTTAGACTACCTTGCTTGTCTATGTAATTATCAGCTATAAATACAAGTCCTCCGGTCTCAGTTTTCCATGCCTCTAGGGTATTATCTTGACGAATAGGTGAAGAATAGGCATAAGATTGCTGTGAACTGCCAACCTGAGAAATTTCGGGATAAGGGGCTTCGGGAGCTTTACGATACATTATGGTTGGGCTTGTACTAGTTGTAACTCCAGCATCATCGTTCCTAATAGCGTAGATACCATCAGCAACTGAAGACCGAGCCGAAGTGTAGTCTCTAATTGTCGTAGCATATGTCCCAGCGTAAGTAGAAAGAGAAGCCTGCCCCGTTTTGTTTTCAGAAGGAGCCTCGGGAGCTTTACGATACATTATGGTCGGGCGTATACTAGTTGCAGCCCCAGCAACGTCGTTCCTAGGAGTATAGATACTACCAGGGACTAAAGATTGAGCCGAAGTGTAGTCTCTAATTGTTGTAGCATATGTACTGCCAGGTGTATTTGCAGGCACTGCCGTGGGATAAGAAGGTTGTTGTTGAGCAGATCCACCAGGGACTAAAGATTTAGCCAAAGTGTAGTCTCTAATTGTCGTAGCATATGTTCCAGCGTAAGTAAAAAGAGAAGCCTGCCCCGCTTTGTTTTCAGAAGTATCCTCGGGAGCGTTACGATACATTATGGTCGGATTTGTATTAGTTGTAGCCCCAGCAGCGTCTTTTCTAGGAGCGTAGATGCTACCAGCGACTGAAGACTGAGCCGAAGTGTAGTCTTTAATTGTCGTAGCATATACACTACCAGTTGCATTTACAGGAGCTGCCGTGGGATAAGAAGGTTGCTGTTGAATATATCCACCAGTGACTGGAGGCCGAGTCGAATTATTGTAGCCTCTGCCTACTGTAGCATATGCACTACCAGTTGCACTTGCAGGAGCTATCGTAGAATAAGAAGGTTGTTGTTGAACATATCCACCAGTGACTGGAGGCTGAGTCGAAGTGTAGTTTTTAATTGTCGTAGCATATACCTCACCAGTTGTATTTGAAGCTTTCCCCTCAGTAGCAGATCGACCTACGGCAGCATTTCTCACTTGGGCATTCAAATTTACAGGAGAAAAACTTAAGTAAATAAAAACACTAACCAATAACACCGTAAAACTATACCTATTCATAAAGGTACCTCCTTTAAAATTTTTTGAAATATTTGAGACATTGGTATAAAAATAAATTTCTTCCCTATTAATTATCTTATGCAGATTTAATGCCAAACAGATAAAATCCTTATTTAACAATGACAATCCACTAACAAAATTTTAGATAATCAGTTACCCTGCACCAAGAGCGCTAAGGATAGTGAGGATGATCCTTTTAGTTTGTATTAATAACCCATTATTTTTTCAAGCTTTTCTCTTTAAATAAGATGACTCTGTGACAGGGGCGCCGACATCTTTAATTGCTGACTAAATCAATTCAAAACATAATTTTTATGATTTTATTAATAGAAAAGAATAAATAAATATGACGAATTAATTTAAAAATAGGCAGCTATTGCTTTGTTTTTATTGCAAAAACAAAAAATTGCAAAAAATTTGCTGCCTATCATGAAATTTATGAGATTGTCTTTTGCTCAATTCTCGATAATCGAGTTTTAGGTTCCCTCTTCCTCTTAACAGCCTGTCAACATCTCATTCCCCTTCTCCCCACTTCTCATACAAATTATGATAAATCCCCAACCCACTCAAGACCTTTCCAACAACATATCCAACTAATTCATCAATATTTTTAGGGTGATAATAAAAGGCAGGCATAGCAGGAATGATAGAGGCGCCTACCCTGCTAAGGGTAAGCATATTCTGGATGTGTATTTCATTGAAAGGACATTCACGCGGGACAATTATTAACGGTCTTTTTTCTTTAAGACAGACATCGGCTGTTCGCTCTATTAGATTGCTTGAAATTCCCTGGGCGATACGTGCTAGGGTGCCCATTGAACAAGGTATAACGATCATGGCCGCTATTGAGTTCGAACCGCTGGCGATATCAGCCAGCAGATCACGGTTATCATAATATATAAGCTGTTTATCTTCGTATTGAAGTTTATCTCTGTTAGTAAAAAATATATCCCTTAACCTCTGACCTACATCTTTGGCATCTCTATTGTCAATATCCCAATTTAACTCTTCTTTGACTACCTTTAGGCCAGTGGAGGATATCAGGCAGATTACCTGCTTCTTTGCCTCAAGTAAAAATCTTATCAACCTTTCCGCGTAAATCGATCCACTTGCACCAGTAATGGTTATTACGTATCTATTCTGTCTATCTTTAATTATATATTCCTCTTTTGTTCAAGATTGTTATAGGATCTATGATGTTGGGATTGATTCAGTAATATTTTTCGACCAAGGGACTAATTCACTATAAATCTTAACGATCTTTCCATCAGTAACTCTGAATATAAGGCGCGCATCAGTGTCAGTTTCAGAATTGTCATAAAAATAGGCACGATCAACCTGTGATAACACTTTGATACAATTTGCAATCGAACGATAATATCGACTAATGATTTTGGGAATTGGGACATCATGTCCAGCTTCCATCACGCGTAAGGCAATTCTTTGAGCATTAATTGAGGGATCATTTGTACAAACAAAGAACAACCGAATAAAAAAACCTGCAGCTTTGGCTCGCTGAACAAACTCTACTTTTTCATGGATTGAGAACACTGTTTCGATCGCCATATTGGTCATACTTTTCAGGCAATTCTCTCGCATTTCCTTGGCCTTATTCGCTGCTTTTATTAAAGCTTCTGTAGAATTCCAGCCTCCAAATTCTTGCTGTGCGATAATATCAGGGTTAATATAAACGCACCCGCCCATCCACTCATGACGCAAGAGTTTGTCAGTGATTGTTGTTTTGCCTGAACCGTTTGGTCCGGCCACAATTATAAGTACTGGTTTTTGTATCTCTTTCATTTCAATATAGAATTTTGCTGTTGAGACATCACCTCAGCGACCATATCCTTAAGTTTTTTAAAATGCTGAGCCATAGCCTCGCGTTTGCGTGCACGAGCCTCATCGCCTGCCTGTTTTATCAATTCGAAGAGCTGCTCCTCACCAGGTTCTTGATCCTCTTCATCCACATCTAACTTTTGTTCCATGTCACAACTTTTTTTCATATTATTCCTCGCTTTATTTTTTCCCTTTGTGCCTCTGTGCCTTTGCTACTTTGTGCCGTAACTGCTAGTTAAGTTACAAAACTGACCTGCATTACCTCAGAAAAACCTAACTTGGAGTAGTATACTTACAACTGATATAAAGTAAAAAAACTACTTAATATCAGTTGTAAGTGTATCAAGAAACCCACCCTCCCCCAAAGAATTAATTATCCCCCTCAAAAGAAAATTATTATCGAAACGAAGTAAATATTTTCTTTTTTTACCTTCCTTAGGCACAATCATCCCTTTTTCTTTTAACCTTTTAATTATTCTGGAGATGATTGATGGGTCAGAAGAATGGATGATCTTTTGGATATCCGAATTCATCACCTCTGTTTTTTCGATGAACAACCTTAATATCTTAGCCTCTGTATTTGTAATTAATGCCCTTTCCTGGGCAAAATCAATAGTCGGAAGCAGGAGGTTTGTCTTTAGATATTCATAATCACTTAATTTGTCAACCTTTTCAATCTCCCTCTTTAAGCCTCCAAGCATATAAGAGCACCAGGCCAATAATCCCCGATCATCTCCTTTATCTGCAAGGGCAAGCAGTTCGGTATATCTTTTTCTATCATAACAGAATATGGCTGTAGGATTGATTATACGCCCTAAATGAGTGATAAAACCTTGTTTAATCAACATCGCATAAGTAAGAAGACGAACGGTCCTGCCATTGCCATTGTCGAATGGATGTATCCAGACAAAACGGTGATGGACAATGGCTGTCTTCAATAAACTATACTTGGGGGCATGATCAGTATTTATGAAATTTATTAATTCTTTTACATAGTCCTTTACTTCAAGATAATCAGGAGGGACATGAACTGAATTTCTAATGTAAACACGATCCCTGCGAAATTCCCCAGGAAAACTGCTCCCTTCTTTAGTCAGTCCTTCGATAACTATTTTATGTAATTGTTTAAGAAATGATTCATCTATAGGCTGCTCTATCCCTTTTTTTTCGATAAAAGCCAGGGCCTTTTCAATATTTTCAATCTCCTTTATTTCTTCCTGTTGCTCACCTTTATTATCGATTTTTGTTTCTATGTATTCATAAGCTGTTGTTTTATTGCCTTCAATTCTGAGTGAACCAATACTCTCAAGCATAAGAAAGATATGCTTAATTTGAGAAAAGGTTTCAGGGGGTGTTGTCCCCATAAGTACTTTTTTCCGTAGATGATCAAGCGCCATAATGATATCTGTTAGGTCAGAATCAAAGGCTGGTTTTACAATCCTTAGGTCAAAGTGTTTGAACTGTTTCATCTGAAGAAGACGGTTGAGTGGTTAATGAGTTTAGTAGGAGAAAAATTACTACGTTGTTTATGATTTGCAGATGCTTTTTCAGGGATTTGACAGTTGCATATAAAATGAATTCATTATCAAAAAGTTATAAGATAAATTATAATTGAATATTTGACAGTTGTCAATATCAACATTTGATCGCCTGAGGGATAATAATTTGAGAGTAGCAGTTTTGCTGTTTTTAGTTTAGTTCATCATTCATCTTTCTGAATTAATTTATTTAATGAGCATCTCCCCGTTGATCATACTAAAGACTACTTTATTTTTTTTAGCCTTTAGGACAAGTTCATCATAAGGATCATCATATTCAGAATTACCAGTATTTACTACAATAAGATCAGCCTTCTTTCCACTCCCAAGAGATCCAATAAGATCATTCATCCCAAGACAACGAGCCCCACCTATTGTTCCTAGTTCAATCAGTTTTTTCGAAGAAACAATCTTCTTTTCCTCTTGAGCTAGCTTAAAGCTTGTTAATATATATTCCATCTCCTCAAAGAGATTCATAGAGGTATTGCTCGCCAGGCTATCCGTACCTAATCCTAACTTTATATTGCTTTCAATAAGTTTAATTACAGGAGCTTGCCCATTACCTAATATCCCATTGCTCCTTGGACAAAGACAGACAGATGCCTTGCGAGCCTTAATAATAGCTATATCCTCTTCATCTAAATTTACACAGTGAATCAGGAGGGTGTTAGGCTTGATTATCCCCAGTGAGTCAATATATTTGATGCTAGAACAACTCCTCCCATTAAATTTGATATCCCCCCAACCTACAAAGGGCATAAATTTATCTACAAGCTCGCCTTTAGCATATCTAATAAAGTCTGATTCCGCTTTTGATTCTGCAATATGGATGCACGTTGGCATTTTTTTATCAAGCCCCCCTACCATTTTAAGGAGGTGAGAAGAAACTGTATATGGGGAATGAGAAGATAAACCTATCGTTATTAGATCGTTGTTTATTTTTTTTTGGAGGTTAATCTTTTTAAATTTATCATGAAAGATCAGCTTAGCCTCATCTTCTCGAAGACCTATAATCTCTTCATAGACTATCCCTCTAAGTTTACTGTTTAAGAGGTAGTCCAAAGAGCATCCTTTAGCCATAATTTCACCTACACAAGTAGTACCAGAGGTAATTAATTCATTTATCCCTTTCTCAACCCCTCTCTGATAATCTGAACCAGTCTGGTTTCTGACTTGTTTAATCAAGTCTATAATCCAATCTACAAAAGAAGATATGGGTGTTGTAGGTTTTAGATGGGAGTATTCAAGATGGGTATGAAGATTAACCAGGCCAGGCATGATGATAGAATCTTTAAAATCCATGACCTCGTGAGTAGGATTTTTTTTGATAATTGTTTTTCTATCCCCTATGTCTAAAATTTGATCTTTGACAATAGATATTGCCCCGTTTTTTATTGGTTTGGAAGTGATAGGGAGTATCCAGCTTGCTGTTAAGATCAAGGTTATTTAGGGATTAGATTTTGGTAATGATAAAATTAAGGGATGATATGGATTATGTCCTAATAAGTTATAATTAAAGAAATAGTCTTTGTCAATACTATCATTTAATAATTATATAATAATTTGAATTCCCCTTGAGATTTATAGTTATGTAATCTAACATTAAAAGAAACAAAATGGAAGATGTAAGATCAGCAATTCTCATTTTGAAAAAATGTAAAGAAGGAGAAATGGAGAAAAGGGAGAAATGGGGAAAAATTTTTAAGTCTTTTTCTCCAGTTCTCCAACATTCCCCCTTTCCCCTTAATTTTTTATGTTTTTAAAAAGTCAAAAATAGAATTGCTGAGGTAAGATACTTTTGTCTACAAATGAAGGTAAGGAGGTTAAAACAACGTTGAACTGATAACGAATATTTACAGATGAAAGGAGCAAGGTATGATGAAGGGAAAAAGAAAGATAAAAATATCTGAAATGATTTTTTTTGTATTTGCATGGATGATTATATTGCCTATCTTTTCTTGTACAAAAAATCCAGTAATTGAAAGAGATAAATTTTTTAATAAGGGGAAAAAGTACCTCCAGGAGAAGGAGTATAAAAGATCGATTTTTGAATTTAAAAATGCTATTCAAGTTGATCCTAACTTCCCTGATAACTATTTTTATCTTGCCCTTTCCTACATAAATACAAATAAATATGATAAGGCTTATATAGAGTTAAAGAGACTGGTTAAACTAGATCCGAATTATCAGGATATTCATCTCTATTTAGCCAGGGTCTTATTGAAAAAGGACATTCCTAGAGAGTCAAAGAAAGAGGCAGAAATGGTGGTTAAAGAAAGCCCTGATAATATTGATGGACATCTCATATTAGGGGAATCATGTTTGTCTATAAAAGAAATAGATAAGGCCAAAGAAGAGTTTGAAATATGTAAAAGATTAGATAAAAATATTAATAAACCTTATATTAATATGGCAAAGATCTATGTTTGGAAAGGAGACTTTAAGCTGGCTGAAGAGGAACTTAAACAGGCTATTACCCTCTCTTCCAGTGATATTGAGGCTCCCTTAATTTTAGCCTCACTTTATACAAAATTAAGGAAGTATAGTAAGGCTATAATCCATTATCAATCCATTATTACATCTTTTCCTTCAACCATCGAGGCCTATAAAGGTTTGGCTGAGCTATATATCAGACAGGGAAAATATGACGAGGCTATTAAAGAGGTTGATAATTTTAAGAAGATTAATCCTGGTTTGTTAGAGATTGATCTTCTTTTAGGATGGGCCTATCTAGGTCAGAAAAGATATAAAGAAGCTATCTCAAACTTACAAAAGGTAACTAAACAATTCCCTGGTTTTTATCCAGCTTATAGTCTGTTAGGGATGGCCTATTATGGGAATAAGGATATCCAACAGGCTATTAGCGTATATAATAGGGCTATTGAGTTAAAATCAACTAATCTTTCAAATTATTTCAGCTTAATGACAATTCATCTTCAACAAGGATGGTTTAATGAGGCGATCGTTACTGTTAAAAAGGCCCTGGAGGTAAGGCCAGGGGATGAGTCATTATATATTATCCTGGGTTCCTTTTATGAGCGAACTGGGGTGAAAGAGAAGGCAATAGAAGCCTATAAACAGGCAATTAAATTAGCGCCAAATTCATTAGCGGCTTTAAATCAACTAGCCTGGCTTTACGCTGAGAATAACATGAAGCTGGACGAGGCTTTGAAGTTAGCCCAAAAAGGATTAAAACTTAAGCCAATGGCTGGTGATATTACTGATACCTTAGGTTGGGTTTATTTCAAAAGGAAAGAATATCAGCAAGCGCTAAAGCAATTTGAGAAGGCTGTTAAACTTCTTCCCAATGATCAGGTTATTTGTTCTCACTTGGAACTTGTTTATAAACATTTTCTATCTCTAAATTGAGAAGATGTAAAGTTTTCTTACTAGCATCTAAGTCACTTAGAATGTTGGATTTTGTATCTTTAAATACGTCCTTCAAAGTAGTAAATAACCTGTAATAATAGTTGATCCCTTCGTTTAGATTCTTTACAAAAGTTAACAGGTATTTTCCTTGTTTATTTGTCATGGAAACTTTCGTTTCCTCTATTTTAGTTTTCAAAACATCAATGTAAAGGTTTAGTTCTGTTATAAACATATTCGGACGATTGATTGTTGTGATCATGTTTGATCTACCATATATATGATCGATGATTTCTTTTAAGGTCATTATTTTTGAGAAATACGCCATGTTTGGACCCGGACAAACAGAGACTCCATCACCCTCAATCTTCGTATCCAAATTATTCAGCAACAACGTAGATGTACCTAATCCCACGCAGATACATGATTTTTCAACAATTTTTTCAAATTTTTTTTGGTATTCATCAGGAGGTAATCCTTCATTGTCTAGTTCTTTTAATTTTAAATGTTGGTATTGACGTGAAGATGTACAAATGCTTTTTTCAGTAAACTCTTTATTAGAAACAAGATATTTTTTTGGGCATGGACTACCAGGTATGCCTTTTGCAATGAAAGATAATTTTGTAAGATCTTTACTGTTCCCTTTAAGGTTACTAAAAGGAACGCCCAAAGGAGAGATATTGCTTAAACACAAATCATCTTCTTTAGCATCTCTTAATTGATTCCTGGTCGGCTCATCAACATTAGTTATTTCTCTAACCAAAAGAAAAGGGGAGCCCCACCCAATTGAATCAAGTTGATAATGTTCGATTAGAAATTGATGTTCTTCAGCCGTACCAACACCACCTTGAGCAGTAATTTTTAGTGGCAATTCTGTTTTAGGTATTGAACGGTTTTGGTTGGAAAGCGCCTGTAGCAAGATTTCGTGAATTGATTTAATCAGTTCTTTTCGATTATTTCTAAATTCGGCTAATATAGGCCCCAAGAGATATCCATCTGTTGCAAAAGCATGTCCGCCACAATTAAGTCCTGATTCAATCCTGTATTCTGAAACCCACAATCCTTTTTTAGCCAGAAATTTGCCTTGAATAAAAGCCGATCTGTAATCACTGACTTTTAAAACAATTTTCTTTTTTATTACTCCATTTTCGTCAGGATAGAAGTCTTCAAATTGCTCAAAATAGCTATACAACCTGGGATTCATTCCTGCTGACAGGATTATGGAGGATATTAAATCGCTATTCGCATACCCCCTAAGCGCAGCATGAGCGTCATTGTATTCTACAGGTAATTTTTTATCGTTAATGTAGTTCTCCTTATCAAGCTTGGTCATAATATTTACATCAATACTCCCCATTGATAAGTTGTCTTTTACCCATTTTTTAACTTTATTTAAATCAAGACATTCCTTTGTTAAGCTATTGAAGTCTTGTTTTATGGTTGAATTGATAGGTAACATATTGAAATATTCTTTTATCTTATTATCGTTCTCAATAATTGCATTTTTTAATTCTTCAAAGTTCTTCTTTGCTAAGTTGTTCATCAAATTCAGATAGGACGTAATCCTTTTTGCTCTAAAATCTTCGGTTTTTTCTGTAATCTCAGTATAAGAAATTTTAAATTTATCACAGTACATTTTTCTCAATTTTTCAATAAGAATGTCATCAACTAAAGAAAGTACAGAATCAATTCCGTATTGAGAAACCTTCAATGCAGTATCAAGAGTAAATCCGATTCCCATTACAGGAATATGAAATGAGTGTGTTTTTATCATAATAATCTGGATCTTTTCCAATTGGCCACAAGCTCGTATGTGCTCAAGAACTCAGCATGTTTTTTTGCTGATTTCTTAGGGATCAACTGGAGTGTTTAGTGTAAGCCCGACATGGGTATAAATTAATAAGGTGCAAGTCTCTTAATTATAAAATAATACGCTAACTATTGGCGAAAGGCAAGGGTAAAATCGTGAGAAATTGTCTGAAGCGCAGCGGAATTGTGGCTAAAAACTTTAATAAGCCCTTACTTATCTTTAACCTTGACACAAAACTATAGTTTGGTTTATCCTAATAAAATATTTTAAAAAAGTCAATGAATTTTACCAATTTGAATACGTTTAGAAAGTACGTTAAAGTCCATAGAAGCCTTTTGGAGGGAGTTATGGGATATGGAGGTCGATATGAAAAGATTTTTGCTGTCTCCACTTTTTTTAACCATAGCGGTCTTATTTTTTATTATAGGTACTTGTTTCGCTGAGGTTGATCAAGTAGAGCTACCACTTTCACGCTGGGAAGAAATGCAGACTGATCTGGGAGGGTGAGTGTTCTGCAAACCTTATCTTCTTGTCTTCTTTATTTTTTTGCTTCTCCCATCAAGGCATAGTAATCCCTCGTACCTGCAATTCCCATTTCTTCAATCAACTTAAGCAGGTCTTCTCGTTTATCTACCTTTTTGTAAGCAGAAAAGAGGGTGCTTCTTACCAGGTAATCCTTTGGTTCCTTTAAAAAAGGTTCTTTCATGAACTTAATCACCTCTTCATATCTTTGCAATTTATTACAACAAAAACCGATCAGCTTTTTTATAAACAGATTATCGGGTGCTAACTCCAGTCCTTTTAGATATGCCTCAATAGCCTTCTTATAATTACCTTGTTTCTTATAACTTTCAGCCTGCTGGGTATAGAGATGCTCATTTTTGGAATAAGTGGACACCTTGACTAAGGCATCCAGCTCACGAGATGCCTCTTTTTGATCCATCTTTTCAGTCTTAAGTTTTATAAGCTCCTTATAGATATACTTATTTCCTGGTTTTTTTTCTAAGATGTACTTATATAGCGCTATTGCCTCAGGAGTTCGGTCTTGAAGATGGAGTATCTCCGCCTTTAATTGTAAAAGATAAAGGTTCTCTCTCTCCTTTTGGATGGCCTTTTCTGTATTAGCTAAGGCTTTATCAAGTTCGTTTAATCTAATCATGGTCTTTATAAGTAACTGGGTTGAATAGATAGAGTCTTTTTCTCTAAGCGCACCTTGGAGCCACTCTTTGGCCGCGGGATAGCGTTTTTCCTTATAATAGATATTCCCCTTAATGCCCATAGCCTCACCATCCTTTGGATTGGAGGTTAGAACATCGTTGATAAGGCATAAGGAATTTTCTAGACGATTCTCTTTCATCATCAGGTCAGCCAGTTCCCTCTTGATGCGGGGGTTATCTGGATACTCCTCAAGGAGTTTAGTCAAGATATTTTCTGCCTCCTGGTATTTTTTTTCTCTTTTGAGATTAAAGGCCAGATTGAGCTTCATTGAGATGAATTTATTATTTTTATCCATATATATTAATCCCTTTTATCTTTAATAGACATCTTTCCAAAATAAATGCTGTATTCTCTAGGTGTCTAGGGGCAAAAGAAGGCAAAAATTTTGCTGGAGTGAGTTATTTAGTAGGCTTTTTGTAAATTTTTTTAGCACAGATTCCCGTAAAATTGCCTCTGTTTGAGCGAAGCGAGTTAGGCAATTTAGGGAAGCAAGCTTATAAAATTCAAAAAGACTACTTCAACGAACGAAGCAAAGATTTTTGTCTTCCTACGCCCTGCAAGATTATTTTGGAAAGATGTCTAATATAATTATGGAGATTATTCGTTGTAGTATAGCTAATCTATTATTTTTAAACAAGTAAAAAAAGTTGTGATAATTATCCGTCCAAAGAAATAAGGCGGATAATTATTTTTTTCTGTGCATTTTTACTCACCATGTGTGATTTTGCTCTCTTGAAGAAATGAAAAATTATTTTATCCCGTAACCTCAAAACACCTGAACCCCTTGTTCCCAACTATATAAATAATATAACTTTTTATCTTAAAGTAAGGAAACTGTTTTAGGATATCCTGTTCATACCCCTTAACCTGGTCAAGCTCTTCCTTCCTCGCCTTTTTTAATCCTAAGATCTTTCGTTTTTTCCCTTCGGCATTATTGAAATGCTTAAACTCAATTAAAAATTTTTGATGTTTATATTGGGTATGAAACTTTCCTAACATCTCCCAGTCGCTTCGACCACTAGGATGATTGGTTTCTATGGCAAAGGTAAAGTCATAAGATAAATATCGAGTGCATAGCTCATAAAAGGTTGTTCGAAAAAAATTCTCATTCATCTTATCAAATATTTGAGCTGGAAATTGGCTTACATAAACCTCCCAATACCCTTTAAAGAGCCTCTCTAT
>JAZDLJ010000013.1:0-10312 GCA_043802115.1 bacterium
TTAGTAGTCTTTTTGTAAATTTTCTTAGCAAAGCTTCCCGTTAAAAATTGCCCATGTTTGAGCGAAGCGAGTTAGGCAATTTAGGGAAGCAAGCTTAGAAAATTCAAAAAGATTACTCAACGAACGAAGCAAAGATTTCTACTGACGCATGCAAAATACGTACCAAGAAAAACCTAAGTTGGAGTAGTATAGTTTAATATCTAGCAAGGTTATTAAATAAACTAAATTATGGGTTCGTGGCGCTTCCTTCGACAATACTTGAAGATGGATCGCCTTTAATATCTTTTCTATGGCTTGTTGGCACATAAAAGATGTATATGCATACCTTCTAGCTCTATGCATCACTTGCGCTGTATTCAGATCATATTCAGCATTTTCCATCCAATAGCTTACTTGATCAATAATATCCATACTTATTATCTTTAAAATAGCTTTTCGTATTGTTGCCTATCAAATGGTTGTTTTTCTCTTTTAATCCAATAAGACTTAGCTTTCTTATCTATATTTTGTTTAAGAATGTCTTTTTTCATCAAGCGAAGTACTATTCCTACAGGAGTAAAAGCAATAAAAAATATCGCAATTAAGATAATCCTGATCATAAAAAAACCCATAACAACAGAGATGGATGTCCAGAGTTTATATAACAAATACAAATAATTTGGTAAAAGCAACCCCATAAATAGAAAAAACAAGCCTATTCCTCCTATCCAGTAACTATTAGGATTGTGTTTACGTAAGAACAGGAGCGAAATAAAAGTTAATATTCCAAAAAACAACAGACCAAAATTCCTTAGGTCTTTTTTCTTCGGCTTAATTTTTTTTATATCAGTAATAATCTCGGTTAGCATGCTTTAATCTCAACCTCTACTTAAAAAGATTGACCTGCACCAGGGATAAAGTAAAAAAACTACTTTATCCCTGGTGCAGGTCAATCTAACTCAAACTCCTTCTTCCAATCAACATCACTACTAAGCGGCTTCCGTTGTTTTTTATCTATCAAAAAATTCTCTAAAACCAAATAATCCATATCTGTGCGCATAAAACAGGTATAGGCCTCTTGAGGTGTACAAACAATAGGTTCACCCCTTACATTAAAGGAGGTATTAATTATAACCGGACACCCTGTCTTCTTGTAAAAGGCCTCTATAACTGCGTAATATCGAGGATTAGTATCTTTATGAACTGTCTGTACCCTTGCTGAATAATCAACATGGGTAATGGCTGGAATACCAGATCGAGCGATATTCAACTTATCTATGCCAAATAATTTAGATTGTTCCCTGGTCATCTTAATACATATTTTTTTGTTAACAGGGACGACTAACAACATATATGGACTATCATCATCTAGTTCAAAATAACTAGAGACATGCTCCCTTAAGACCGAAGGAGCAAAGGGACGAAAGCTCTCCCGAAACTTAATCCTTAGATTCATGGTCTTCTGCATATTGGGAGAACGGGCGTCACCTATAATACTCCGTGCACCTAATGCCCTTGGGCCAAACTCCATTCTCCCATGAAACCAACCAAGGACATTCTCTTTAGCTAATAAATCAGCTATCTTTTCAGGCAAGTCTTCATCTGTTAACTCTTTATAAGGGATACTCTGGGAATCGAGAAAATCCTTTATCTCTGAATTAAAAAAAGATGGGCCTAGATATGAACCAGACTGGGCATCTCTATCCTTTTTAACAACTACTCTCTCTTGTTGGAGATACTTATACCAGATAAAAAGGGCGCATCCTAGCGCCCCACCTGCATCCCCTGCAGCAGGCTGTATCCATAGTCTTTCAAATTTCCTATCCTTTAGAATATATCCATTAGCTACGCAATTTAAGGCTACTCCTCCAGCCAAGCAGAGATTTTTCATCCCTGTCTTTTTCTGGACATACCGCGTAATCCGCAGCATAATCTCTTTGGTAACCTTTTGGATTGAAGCGGCTATATCCATCTCTTTTTGAGAGACCTTTGACTCTGCTTTACGAGGCGGGCCTTCAAATAATTTGCTAAAATGTCTATTGGTCATGGTCAGGCCAGCTATGTAGTTAAAGTATCTCATATTCATCCTAAATGAACCATCTTCTTTAAGGTCAACCAGATTATTCAGGATAGTATCAACATATTTAGGTTCTCCATATGGGGCTAGTCCCATGAGTTTATATTCACCTGAATTAACCTTAAAACCTGTATAGTAGGTAAAGGCAGAGTAGAGCAGACCTAATGAGTGAGGGAAATATTGTTCAGCCTCTATTTCAATATTATTACCTTTACCTATACCATAACTAGTAGTTGTCCATTCCCCTACCCCATCTGTTGTAATAAAGGCTGCTTCTTCAAACGGTGAAGGATAAAAGGCTGAAGCAGCGTGTGATTCGTGGTGTTCAGGAAAGATTATCTTAGCACTATAACCTAATTCCTTAGATATAACCTCTCGTAAAAATATTTTTTGTTTTAACCAGATCGGAAGGGCTTTTAGGAATGAATTTAGACCAAAAGGTGCATAAGCGAAATAACTTAGGAGTATCCTTTCAAATTTAATAAACGGTTTGTCATAAAATCCGACATAATCTAACTCTTCTACCCTGAGCCTACCTTCTTTTAGGCAATAATTAACAGCATTAATTGGAAAGCGGTAGTCATGTTTTTTCCTGGTAAACCTTTCTTCCTGGGCAGCAGCAATAATTCTTCCGTCTTGGAGAAGACAAGCTGCACTATCATGATAGAAGGCGGAAATTCCTAAAATATTCATCGTGTTAGAATCCTAACAAAAAAAGCCTTTTAGCTTAAAAAAAATAGCCAAAAGGCCTAAAATCAATAATCATAAACTTAAAATCCATTTTATACAAAAAGCCATCTTTAACAACGATTAATTCGCCATCGAAAATTACCTAGGGAATAAATAACTCTTGCCCAATACTCAATTTACCTGGATCATCCATGTTATTGGCTTTCATAATAGTCTCAATAGATATATTATGTTTTTTGGCTATTCCACTTAATGTATCACCGTTTTGCACAATGTATCTGTTTCTACCAGCGCTAATAGGAGTATGCTGTTGAGGAACTAAATTTTTATTTAATTCCTCAACAAGTTTTTTAACTTCATTTACATAATCTTTGTACTGAGCTATCTCTTTACTTAACGATGTACTAGCCTTATTTATTTCCTCTATTATCACACTTATCTTTGCCTCAACATTAGAGAGGCTATGTTTAGTATTTTCTGTTTGATCTTTAAATTCAATCTTAAACTCTTCAACTTCCTTTTCAAGTTTATTAAGCCTTTCCAACTGTCTTACCAATTCGGAATCTTTTTGTTTAAGCGAATCAATAGATTCCTTTTGATTAAAAGATATTTGAGCAACCTTTTCACTCATCTCTTTACTAAGGATATCTACTCTTTCCTCTAATCGTTTAATATAAAAACTTTTTTCTGATTCCCCGCCTTTAAATTCAGTAAATTTTTCTCTAAGGTTTCTTATATCTTCAGAAATGGAGGCAAGTCTTGCTTCAACAGAATCATCAAACTCTTTTAAATCTGATTTTAATTGATCCAAAGTAGATCTAACCTCAACATCCTTCATTAAGGTACATGCAGAAAAGATAATTCCACCTAAAAAAAGGAAAAAACAAATCTTAAGATACTTATAAAAAATATTCATAATTATCAGTTAATTGCCATTACTCGATGATGAGATTTTTCTCTTGACATTGGTCTTTAGCCCTGAAGGGGCGTAATATATTACACCCAAGGCAACGCCCTCCTGGAAAAGTGTAATCTACTTTTGAGCTTAAATTAAGGATGCCTCTTAAAAACTTTTATTTCTTTAGGCAGTATAACCCCATCTCTTAAATTGAGTTTGTAAGTCTGGTTCATTTTTGAATGCCTGAAAATATAGATATTCTGGCGCTATATCTGCACCATTAGGCCAAAAAATTGTATCTAGTTCTTTATCTAACTTAAGTTGGGAAAAAATATGTTTATCTTTCAAGGGTTGAAAAACATATCCTTTTAAGACATCTTTTAGATCAGCAATACCTTTTCGGCCATCATTAAATGAGACCTCCACTTTATATTCATTTAAATATTTCGCCTCTGTTACGTGTAAAATCATTACTATCTACTCCAATGGTTTAATTGCCTTTAGTTCTTCTTGTTGACGACAATGTTCCCAATCTTCACTCAACTCATCTTTATGTAATTCATACCATTCTAAAACTTGTTTTAAGGCTCTTTTGGGAAATTTACCTTCTACCACTCCATCAATTATATCAACAGTAATTTCGTACTCACCATATTTAGCATGAAAATGTGGTGGAGAATGATCATCCCAGTACATTGTTATAACTATACCAAAAAATCTACTAATTATCGGCATACTATATAATACAACCTGTTATCTATTTTTAGATATTAAAAAGTGAGCCCTTCTATTCTTAGCCCAGGCTGCTTCACTATGTTCAATATCTTCTGGCTTATCTTCTCCATAACTTGTTGTAGTAATCCTGGAGGGCAAAACCCCTAAACTTATTAAATATCTCCTTACACTCAATCCCCTTCTTTCACCTAATGCCACATTATATTCACTCGTTCCTCTTTCATCACAGTGACCTTCAATCATAATATTTACAGTACCATTTTCTTTCAACCAAGTTGAAACCTCTTGTAACACAGGACGATATTGATTTTTTATATCGCATCTATCATAATCAAAATAGACATTCTTAAATATCTTAGCTAATTCTCCTGTTGCTTCTACCCATATTTCTCCGCCATCTGGAGGAAGTGGTTCTATTATGCCACCACCTGTCCGAACTGTCTCATCTATAGGTTGTTGTTGTATTGTTGTTGTTGTTGTTTTATCCTGAGCGCCTGTAGTTTTTAATCCAGTCTTTGTCTCGTTATCGGTTTTCTTTTTAACAGAACATCCAAATGTTAAAGATAAAATAGCAAATACTGCTAAAACCTGTGTTAATCTTCTACTCACAATCTTCATATAATACCCCCTTTTATAATTTATTTTTCTCTTCCCTGGCTTATAATAAAAAATTAAAACACTTTTTAACAATATAAAAATAAACTACAACAGTATATTCTAGATTTTACCTCCTCTTAAATAAAAGTAGAGTCTCACCTCCTTAATAACTTTTCTTTTCTAAGTATCTATATTCTCTATTCTTCTGAATTTTATTAACTGATTTACACTACTCCAAATTAAGTTTTTCTGAGGTTTGGGAATGTAAACATCATACTGGTAAAATATTCCCTAATTTAATCGTGAATTATATCACAAAAATCTTACTTATTCTAATACTTTCTTCTCCACTTTTCCATTCTTACACATTTTGTACCTTCTCTTAAAATATGGTATATATACTACTCCAAGTTAGGTTTTTCTAAAATAATGTAGGTTAATTTTGTAACTAACTGTTTAGGCACAAAGTAGCAAAGGCACAAAGGAAAAAAATAAAAAAACCTTAAAAACTTAGCGCCTTAACAAAAAAGCTGATGGTTACAACAGCCATAAAGTAAAAAAGCTACTTTATGGCTGTTGTAACCATCAAGGCGACCAAGCGGGTTCAGTATAATTTGCCTTTCCTTTAGTAACCTTAGAATTATCACCGCTATATAAATCCAACAAATATATATCCGATTTATAGTCCTCTGTAAAAGAATATACAATATGTCTACTGTCTGGCGCCCAGGATGGATCTTCTTTATTCCCTTTCCCCTCTGTTAATTGAGTCGTTGTACTATCTTTTAGATTTAAAAGACCAATTTGATGTAACCCATTAATTCTACATACATAGACTATCTTATCTCCCTTAGGAGACCAGGCAGGAGAGGTGTTATATTGCCCATAAAACGTCTCCCTTTTTACATTAATACCATTTATATTAGATATGTATATCTGAGGATTACCTCCTCTATCGGAAACAAAGGCCATCCTCTTACCATCAGGTGACCATACTGGAGATGTATCAATAGACCTATTATTAGTCAACCTCCTTATTTTTCTCCCTTCTTTTAGTGAATCCCTATATATCTCAGGGTCTCCATCTTTACTCAAGGTTAGAAGTATTTCCTTCCCATCAGGAGAAATTACAGCAGCAGAATTTAAACCTGGAAAGGCATATATTATTTTTCTACTTTGATCTGACAATCTATACATAGAGATATTTGACCTGGAATTAATAAATGATGAATATAAAATAACATTACCACTTGGTGACCAACTGGGAGAGATCTGTAATTCACTTCTATTATCCACCTTAAATATATTTTCACCATCATAATCCATTATATAAAGCTGTTTTTTACCAGTTTGGTTTGAAATAAAGGCGATCTTAGTCAGAGCGATCCCCTTTTCTCTAATCAATTCTTTAACAATTTCGTTTACTAATTTATGAATTATACGGCGAGAATTACCAATATTTCCAGGTATCTTTTTAGTAAATATCTCCTTATTATTACCAAGATCATAAATAGTCCCTGTTACCTCTACTATTCTTTCAGATTTTTGCAAATAACTACCTCTAAACAATAGATCATGTTTTAAGGATTTATCCATCTGTTCACTGTACCATGCTGAATCACTATCATACTCCTGACAAGAAAAATAACCAGATAAAGTTAAATCTGAGATTAAAACATCTTTTAAAAGAGACGATAACCTTTTATCTGAATCTTCTTGCTTAAGACCTTTTTTTTCAAAATTAAAGGGAACTAAAGCTAACTTTATCTTGCTCTCTTGTTCTTTACTTACGACCACATCCACTGCAGCATCACAAGTTCTTAATGGAAGAAATATTTTTAACAAAAAACAAAACATGCTTAAGTACAAAATACCTATGAAATAACTACAGACTTGAATCTTACCTCTATCTTTTAGCATATTACTAACCTCTTAAATCTCTTAAGTTAGTGACTTATTTTGTCTATATTTTGAAAAACCAAGCCACATACACAGAGAGTTCTCTAATTCTTCAAAATCAGGAATAGATATCTCCCCGACATTTTTTATAATCAAATTTTTGTTTATTGTATAGATGCCCCCGTTTAACCGCAGTGGTTACATTAAGACCTGCTTTTTCCCAATCTTTTAAGACAAACTCTCCTGAAAAAAGAGAATCAATTTTACTAGTTAGCGGTACTATAAAAATATCTTCAGAAGTAGAGAAAACACTGACAATTATTGCGGGTCTGACTTTTGAGTTTGTTAAATCTGTAAACGGGTATCGAACTAGAATAACATCATTCTTCGAGTAATTCTGCATATACATCATCCTCTGTATTCTTCCAAATAGCGCCTAAAGAGACTTGGCTTGTTTTTAGCCAAAAGTTTGATTCATTATCCTGATGCAATATAGTTACCAGAACTCTTGTTCCTTCGGGAATACTTTCTTTTTCCAGAAGCTCAATTTTTTCTTTTCGGGCAACCGCCCAAAATGTCTTTAGCATATTTATACCCTCTTGCACCCTAGTAATTAATCCTCTCTTCAATATCAAATGTAATATTGAATTCTATCAAATCCTTCTTATAATCAGAAGGCAATGGAGGCAATCTAATTAAACCTGCCATAGCAGCTAAGATTGACCTATCTACCTTATCTACCCCTGATAGCTTTACCTTATCCATATCTTTTATAGATCCTGTTCGATCTACTGTAATACGAATAATAGCCGGCTCAGGTTGTTTAAAAAAGAAATGCTCGTTTGGAATAACCCAATTATTATATACCTTATTCCTTAAAACATTCAAGTACCAAGTAAAAGGAAATTCACTCTGATTTACTTCAATTCCTATCACATCTTTGGATTCAGCAGTTAATTTTTCTTTGGATTCTGTTTTCTCCTGGATCTTTTGAACAAGGTCTTTATCCAAATCTTGTTTACTAGTTTGTCTATTATTTGTGTTATCAACTACCTTATTTGCCTTTGTTTCTAATTCCATAAGTCTTTGTTTTATCTGTTCAGCAACATCAACCTCTTGTTTTTGTTTAAAGACATTAGAAGCTGTGTTAAACCTCTCTAATACATTCCTGATTGCCTCCTCCTTTTTAATATCCAGGTCAACTTTTTTGGAATCTACCTTTATTATTCTATCCCTTAAAATATCTTCCTTTACTTCCCTGGCATTCTCCTTTTTGGTTCTTTCTTCACTTTTTTTAACTGGAGGCTCATTAGGTTCTACCTTCCTCTTGACCTTTACTCTCTTAGCAATCTTACTTAAGGATTTCCTGAATTCAACATCAATATACTTTTTAGGTTCTTGAGTAATCCTTGGCCTAAATCCAGAAAAAGAAGAAGCTATACCTACTAATAATAAATGTAAAATTAGTGAAAAAACGATTGCATTGCCTAGCTTCATAAAAGTTATTTTAAATTAATGGTATTGTTGGTGCTTAATGTCCATTTTACCCCAGCTTAAAAAATAAGAGTAGATAAAACAATAGCACAAATTAGCGTTGAAAACAACTTCAGAATGTCCAACGCAGCAATTCTAATTTTGTTTTTTTTAAGATAGATGTGCCTCCAACATTTTGCTGAGCGAGTATTTAGTAGGCTTTTTGTAAATTTTCTTAACATAGCTTCCCGTAAAATTGCCTCTGTTTAAGCGAAGCGAGTTAGGCAATTTAGGGAAGCAAGCTTAGAAAATTCAAAAAGACTACTTCAACGAACGAAGCAAAGATTTTTGTCTTCCTACGCCCTGCAAAATTATTTTGGAAAGATGTCTATTGTCAAACATTCCCTATTTAAATCTACTATAAACATCCAGAGTCTCTCTTGCCGTCCTCTCCCATGAAAATTTATCAACCTGTTTTAATCCTTTTTCAACTAGTTGCGTTCTTAAATCATCATCAGTTATTACCAAATTAATAGCGTTAGCAAGTTCTTCAACATTAGTTGCATCTATTAAAAGCCCGGCATCCCCGACAACCTCTGGGATAGATGTTGCCTTTGACGCAACCACTGGAGCACCGCAGGCCATTGCCTCAAGGATCGGCAACCCAAAACCTTCATATAGCGATGGATATACGAAGACCTCAGCTAAATTATAGATAATTGGAAGTTCTTTTTCTTTTACGTAACCCAAATAAATCACCTCTTTTTCAAGAAGTAATCCCTTAATTTCTTGAAACAATTCATCAGCATAATTTGTCCTTTTCCCTACCAAAACTAACTTACGATCGGTCTTATTTTCTTGTTTTAAGATTTTGAACGCCTTGATTAAAGAATTAATATTCTTTCGTCGTTCTATCGAGCCCACATATAAAATAAATTTACTGTCTATCTTATATTTGTCCTTAAAGTTCATCAACTGCTTACTAGATTCTAGTATCCTATATTTTTGAGTATCAATCCCTTCATAGATAACTTCAATTTTTTCATCAGGTATTTTAAGGGTATCTAAAATTTCATCTTTAGAATATCTTGAAACTGTAATAATAAATTCTACCTTCTTAGCTGTATAAGGCAACCATTTTCGCCAATATATCCCGGATACAAATCTATTATTTTCAGGGAATCTTATGGAAATAAGATCGTGTAACGTCATAACAACCTTACAGTGAGACAGGACAGGGGCAGAAAAGGCAGGTTTATGGATTAGATCTACTTTTTTATTCTTTGCCTTAAATGGTAAAGATACCTGATCCCAAAAAAGTCCTTTTAGGGTTCTAAGATCATTTTGTCTACCATTATTAAAGAAGACATATTCATTTTCTTGATCTATCTTAACTAATTGCTGAACAAGATTAGAGGTATAATAACCTAATCCGGTTTTATTGCCTAGGGTTGACTGGATATCAATACCGATCTTCATCTGTAAATATCGTTTTTAGTCCTTCGTTATTATTTCTTCGTTATTTAAAATAAATTTTTGGAATAGATTCAAACCTCAAAACACTTAAATCCCTTATTCCCCATAATATAAATCACATAACTCCTAATCTTAAAATAGGAGAATTGCTTAAAAATGTCTTCTCTATAACTTTTAATTCGTTCTATTTCCTCCAGCCGCGCCTTTTTTAAGCGCAATATTTTTAATCTTGTTCCCTCTGTATTAGGATAGTACTTAAATTCTACAAGATACTTCTGATGCCTAAATTGCGTATGAAATTTACCCAACATCTCCCAGTCACTTCTTCAACTCGGATAATTCACTTCAATCCCATGTTTACCAGTTGCAAAAGCAATGTTTAGCAATATCAAAAAGTTATGTGATGGCAATGCTGAATTACGTATAAGAAAAAAATGTTCCATTATTATCAAATAGTTGCGTATATAAACTAAATTAGCTAACTACTT
>JAZDLJ010000028.1:0-6226 GCA_043802115.1 bacterium
GCTATTTGTTTTTTTACTGCTCCCAGGGTTGCTTCGCTTACCCTGGGCTAGTATGATATTTCCTTTCAGGAAATCAATAAGGTTCTTAGGATAAGACTATCCTTAACATAGTAAGTTGTGAATTCTAATCGTACAGGTCGACAGGCTGTTACGTAATGCCATTTCTGCCCGAGTTTTTACTTTTAACTATTTGATTTTATTAGAGCGTATTTTTTAAAAATTTGCATTCCGTAACAGCCTGTTCGAAAGTTTTTTGTCTTCCTACGCCCTACAAGATTATTTTGGAAAGATGTCTAATAAATAAGTCAAAATGAAAATTGCTGAAAAAGATAGAGTAATTCGTTTCGTTTTTTTTAAAAATCTGATATAATATATACTTAGAAGAGTATGTATTCTTGAAAGTTACTTAAGTACCAGTAAAGTTAACCATACTTTACAAGTAGTTAAACTATATTTGTGGAATATGTTGTTGAAATATATTGTAAGAAAACATAAGGTTGTATGTCCGTTTAAGGTATAGACAAATAGGCCGTGCTTTTTGAGACGGCCTTTCTTTTTATTATCTTAATTACCCATTTGGGTAAAAAATAGATCCTTTTCAAAAAGCATAAAATTTGAAGAGAATACAAAAAATTTTAAATAAATTAAACCTTCAATGGACATAAAGTAAAAAACAACTTTATGTCCATTGAAGATGGCGAGGAATTTCAATGTTTGATTTTATTATAAAAAAGATTATAGGAAGTAAGTATGAAAGAGAGGTAAAAAGACTACAGCCATATGTTGACAAGGTTAATAGTTTAGAAGATTCTATAAAGAAACTTTCTGATAATGAATTATTAGCTAAGACTACTGAATTTAGAGAGCGATTTAAGAATTCTATGGAGGAATTCAAGAAAAGAACAAGCATAGATGATGATAAACTTAAGAATCTAGATCCTACTAAATTAGAAGAAAAAATTGAGGTTGAGCGTATAGAAAAGGCAATATTTAAAGAGGAGAATAAAATTCTTAACGACCTTCTCGCTGAGGCATTCGCTACTGTCAGGGAAGCAGCCAGACGTACCCTTAATATGCGTCATTTTGATAGTCAAATAATGGGTGGGGTCGTTCTCCATGAAGGGAAAATTGCAGAGATGGTTACTGGGGAAGGAAAGACCTTGGTGGCAACTTTACCTGTCTATTTAAATAGTATTGTAGGTAGAGGGGTGCACGTTATTACGGTCAATGATTATCTAGCTAAAAGAGATAGTGAGTGGATGGGCCGGATCTATCAATTTCTAGGTTTGACAGTAGGGATTATCCAGCATGATATGGATGACAGAGAACGTCAAAAGGCGTATATGTCAGATGTAACCTATGGAACTAATAATGAATTTGGTTTTGATTATCTACGTGACAACATGAAATTTGATCTGAAGGATTATGTCCAAAGAGATCACTTTTATGCTATTGTAGATGAGGTAGATAGTATCTTAATAGATGAGGCCAGGACTCCTCTTATTATTTCAGGGCCAACTGATGAATCCACAGATAAATATTATACTGCTGATAAAGTGGTTCGTCGTTTAAAAGAGGGGCTTAAAGGGCAATTAAAAGAAGGTGAGGTTTGTGATTATGATTACGAGACGGACGAAGAGGCTCATACCGTAACTCTAACAGATGAAGGTCTGACAAAGATAGAAAAGGCTTTAGGTATTAACAATCTTAGCGACTTGGAAAATATAGAATGGAAACATCATATTGAACAGGCTACAAAGGCTTATTCAAAGCTATTTAAGCGAGATATTAGCTATGTAGTAACAGATGGAGAAGTTATTATAGTTGATGAGTTCACAGGTAGGCTTATGCCAGGACGTAGATATAGTGATGGACTTCATCAGGCATTGGAGGCAAAAGAAAATGTAAAGGTTGCTAATGAAAATCAAACCTTGGCTTCAATCACCTTTCAAAATTATTTTCGTATGTATAAAAAATTAGCTGGGATGACTGGAACGGCTGATACTGAAGCTACAGAGTTTAATAAGATCTATAACTTAGATGTTATTGTTGTTCCTACTAATAAACCACTTATTCGTAACGACTGTCCAGATGTTATTTATCGAACAGAGACAGAAAAATTTAAGGCTGTAGTTGAAGAGATAGTAGCGTTGAATAAAAAAGGAAGACCTGCCTTAGTAGGGACAATCTCAATAGAAAATTCTGAAAAACTTTCTCATATGCTAAAAATGAGGGGGGTTGAACATGAGGTCTTGAATGCGAAACATCACGAAAGAGAGGCACACATTATATCTATGGCTGGGCAACCTAATGCTGTAACGATAGCCACTAATATGGCAGGAAGAGGGACAGATATTGTCTTAGGTGAAGGTGTTGCTGAATTAGGAGGACTGCATGTAATTGGCACGGAAAGGCATGAAAGTCGACGTATTGATAATCAATTAAGAGGTAGATCAGGTCGTCAGGGTGATAAAGGCTCATCTAAATTTTATATCTCTCTAGAAGATGATCTAATGAGGATATTTGGTTCAGAAAGAATTTCAGGGATTATGCTTAAATTAGGTATGGAAGAGGGACAGCCTATTGAACATAGAATGATTAGTAAGGCAATTGAAGGAGCACAGAAGAAAGTAGAGGGGCATAATTTTGAGATAAGAAAAAATCTTTTAGAATATGATGATGTGATGAATAAACAACGTATAGCTGTATATGAATGGCGAAAAAAGATTTTAGAGGGAAAAAATCTCAAAGAAGAGATCGAAGAAATGTCTTTAAGTCTCCTTGAAAAGATGTTGGGTACTTATGTTTCAAAGGAGATGCCTCCAAATCAATGGGATATGCAAGGGCTAAAAGATGGGTGCTATAGACAATTTGGAATAAAGATAGATAGCCTTAGTGACCTTGAGCAAAATCAGGAAAAATTAAATGAGACAATCTTCTCAAATATAAAAAATAATTATGATAAGAAGGAACATGAATTTTCTTTGGAAGTAATGCGTTATTTAGAAAAGATCATCATGTTGCAAACAGTTGATTATATGTGGAAAGATCATCTCTATTCAATGGATCATCTTAAAGAAGGGATAGGTTTACGTGGCTATGGTCAGAGAGACCCCTTAATAGAGTATAAAAAAGAGAGTTTTGAAATGTTCCTGGATGTTGAACAGAGGATAAAAGAACAAGTTGTCGAACATATTTTTCATGTTCAGGCCTTTGCAAAAGAAGAAGAAAGAGAGATTCAAAGAAGGAAAAAGACTCAACAGCAACTTCAAGAACAACGTCGAACTCCAATGGAACGTAAAGAGCCAAAAACAGGGAGAAATGATCCCTGTACTTGTGGTAGTGGAAAAAAATATAAAAAGTGTTGTGGAAAATGAATGGTATTTATTTTGGAAAGAGGTCTAATTGCTTAGAAAGTGAGGTTAGGCTATGTTAAAGATTGCTGGTATTCAAATGAGTTGTACAGAAGATAAAGGAGCTAATCTAGAGAAGGCGACTAAACTAATTAGGCTAACTGTAGAACAGGATGTTAAAATTGCTTGTTTACCTGAAGCTTTCAATACTCATTGGTTTCCAAAAGAAAAATCTGATAAAAATTTTCAATTAGCAGAAAAAATTGGTGATTTGACAATATCTACGATGCAAAAAATAGCTAAAGAACTAAGTGTAATTCTCATTTGTCCTTTTTTTGAGAAGACAGATAATGATTATTTTTATAATTCTGCGGCTGTAATTGATGATCGTGGTAACTTACTTGGCCTTTATAGAAAGATGCATATCCCTGATATTCCTCTATGGTATGAGAAGTATTATTTTAGGCCAGGAAATTTAGATTTTCCTGTTTTTAAGACAAAATATGGGGACATTGGTATTCAGATATGCTGGGATAATTTTTTTCCTGAAGGAGCTCGTATCCTAGCCTTAAAAGGAGCTCAGCTCATATTTTGTCCTACAGCCGCGGCCTTTGCTTCTCATAAGCGATGGGAAAGTGTAATTAGCGCTAATGCTATTTTTAACAATATATATTTTATGCGAGTTAATAGAGTAGGGAGTGAAGAAAGACAAGATTTTTATGGAAGTAGTTTTGCTGTAAATACTGAAGGTGAACTAATCTCAGAACCCACAGGGGTAACGGACAGTATTGTAATTACAAATGTTGACTTGGATCAAATAGGAAATATAAGGTCTACTTATCCTTTTTTAAAGGATAGAAGACCAGATAGATATGGGGAGACAAGTAAATGATGAATGATGAAATAAAAAATAATAATTCTGACTTCATCATTCCAAAAAGGGGGGAAATTAAATAATGGCAGATATTATACCTTTTAAAGGGCTACGTTATAACCTAAAGAAGATCAGTGATATTGCAAAGGTTGTGACGCCGCCTTATGACGTAATTTCGCAAGAGGCACAGGAGGCTTATTATTTAAAAAGTGACTATAACATAATTAGATTAATTTTAGGTAAAGAATTACCAGAAGATAGTGAGAGTATCAATAAGTATACACGAGCCTCTGGTTTTTATAAAGAATGGACAGATACAGGGGTATTAAAACAAGATGAAAAGCCTGGTATCTATATTTATGAGCAGTGTTTTGGTTTAGAAGATATAAATGAAGGAGAAGGTAGAAAATCTAAATGTCGTCGAGGTTTTATTTGTCTTGTGAAGTTGGAGGATTTTAGGTCAGGAAAAATATTACCTCATGAAGTCACTTATAGTGGACCTAAACAAGACCGACTTGAATTAATGAGGAGATGTAAGGCAAACTTTAGTCCCATCTTTGGGTTATACGACGACAAGGAGATGTTAGTAGATAAGAATCTTCAAGATATAATAGAACATAATTCACCTATATTAAGTTTTACTGATTCTGATGGGATTGTTAATAAGGTTTGGTTAGCTCAGGATACAACAATAATCAAAAATATCCAGGATAGATTGAAATCTTATAAAATATTTATCGCTGATGGCCATCATCGCTATGAGACCGCCCTTTTTTTTCGAGATGAGATGAGCATAGCCATAGAGAAAAACAGTGCATATGATTATGTAATGATGATGCTTATAAATGTTGAAGATAAGGGTTTGTGTATTTTTCCAACTCACAGGCTTTTAAAGAATATAACTATAGAAAAAGATGATTTTATAAAAAAAATTGAAAGGTATTTCGAAATAAAATCTTTTAAATTTTCTAATGTTAGTGAAGAGGTCAAACAAAGAAAAATTTTGTTTCAAGAAATGGAGAGCAAAGATAAACAAGGTCTGCATTGTTTCGGGGTCTTATATAAGGGAGATTTTACGTATTACATCTTAACTTTAAAAGACAATAAATTAGTAGATGATCTTTTAGTTTCCGATGAGATGAGTCAAACCAAAAGGTATTTAGATGTTGTTATCCTCCAAAAGGTTATCTTTGAACAAGTCCTTGGTCTTAGTGAATTAACCCCAGAAAATATATTTTATGAGGCTCGTGCTGATAGAACAGTAACTTCTGTTATGGATGGAAAGGCTCAAATAGCCTTTTTATTAAATCCTACTAAGATAGAAGAGGTAAAAAAGATTGCACAAAATGGAGAAAAAATGCCTCCAAAATCAACTTATTTTTATCCGAAATTAACAACTGGGGTGGTTGTTAACCCACTCGTAACGGAGATAAAATAGTTTTTTTATTTTAGCTCCATTAAGAGTGGGTTCTTTTATTCATAAGGTTTATAATAAAAACAAAAAAGGCTATCATGATTATGATAGCCTTTTTTGTTTTTATATGGCGGGGCCGACGAGGCTCGAACTCGCGACCTCTGGCGTGACAGGCCAGCGTTCTAACCAACTGAACTACGACCCCTTTTTATTTTTCAATCCTTCGTCATGTTATTTTATCGATTTTTTGTCTGCTTCTTTTTATGGTGGGCGGAACAGGGATCGAACCTGCGACCTTCGGCTTGTAAGGCCGACGCTCCCCCGGCTGAGCTATCCGCCCGATAGACTCTTGAAACGTTTTAAAATTTACCAGATTATCGAGTTATTGTCAATTGAAAATTGAATTTTTGTTATAAAATTTTGACCAGTCAACGAGATTTTTTCCTGAATAGGTAAAATTTAAAGCATCTTTTGCAATTTGTGACCAAAAAAAGAACTTCATGGCACTTATGTTTGTTAGGTTGCGTTTTTTTGGCACTGGTGTGGTTAAATGGGATTATTTAATTATTTGTAAATTTTACTAAA
>JAZDLJ010000029.1:0-21716 GCA_043802115.1 bacterium
CCCGTAAAATTGCCTCTGTTTGAGCGAAGCGAGTTAGGCAATTTAGGGAAGCAAGCTTAGAAAATTCAAAAAGACTACTCCAACGAACGAAGCAAAGATTTTTGTCTTCTCACCCGCAAGATTATTTTGGAAAGATGTCTATCTTAATTGGGGGAAAGTCTGATTTTACTTTTAGGTATTTGATTGACAATATCTCAGAATTAGTATAATCTAAATTAGACTAATTCTGATTATACTAACCCTAAGTATAAGGAAAGAATACTTTTATTTCATGAAGATATTTGGATTAAAAACAAGAAAGCCTTATCCAACAAAACTCACTGTTGATGTAAACACCCAGTGTAATGCTAAATGTATTATCTGTCCCTACCCCCAATTAAAAAATAAAATAAGACATGGGGTTATGAAATGGAATCTGTATAAAAAAATTATAGATAATTACGCTAAAATATGTTATTCAAATAAAATCATGGGAGAATTGAGTTACTGCAATATGAGTGAACCTACCCTCCTTCCTAATTTCCCTGAATTTGTTAAATATGCAAGAGACAAAAAATGTTTTACAATATATTTTAATACTAATGGCTCAAACCTCTCTTCAAAAATGATAGATACTTTTATAAAGGAAAAAACCTTTCCCGCAGTACATCTAAATATATTAGGCTTTTCAAAAACAAGCTATGAAAAGTCAATGGGCCTGGACTTTGACAATCTTTTAAATAACCTTAATTATCTCCTAAAAAAATACCCACATTCCCTTATCGATATTGGTTTTTTTACCCCTCTTATGCAGACTGATGAGATTAATCAGGCTGAAAGCTTTTTTAAAAATACAAAGGTAACTCTTCACCTAGGAAAAGATATTAGCAACAGGGCTGGTAATATTACTTTGCCTGAAGAATTATTAAAAAATCCCTCCCCTTTAAAAAAAATGTCCTTTGCTTGTTCAAAAAATAGACCTATACATAGGATGCATATAAATTTTAATGGAAAAGTATACCTATGTGATCAGGAAATGAGTATGGATACAGATTTCGGGAATATTCAGGATAGCTCTATAAAAGACATCTGGAATGGAAAAAAGATCAATGAAACCCTTAAGGCTATTTATGGGATAACTCCAATAACCGAACCCACTAAAATACCTTGTTTAAGATGTACTTCTTGTATTGATAGGGATAAGATACAGATACTTGACGATCAAAAGGAATATAAACCTAGAAAATTATTTGGACCATTAAAAAGATGGTTTGTAAAAAATGGCTGGGCTGTAGTTAGAAAACGTGGGAAATTGGCTTATATACTTCCAATAGGGAGAAAGTAGTTTTTTTACTTTCTCCCTATTGGAAGTATATTTTTTTGATTATATCAGATTTAGGGCACTAGTTTAGTTAAATGGGATTCTCTGAGGGTTTTCTTTATTGGGTTTGCAAAAATCTTCGCTCGCTAGAGCAGTCTTTTTGAATTTTCTAAGCTCACTTTCCTAAATTGCCAAAACGACATCCTTCATTTAAGCCGAAAAGTAGTTTACACTTTTTTTATTTTTTCAACACAGAGAACATAGAGAAATGCAGAGGTTCACAGAGTTTTTTCAAGTAACTTTTTCTTTTAGTTTTTCTCTGCGTATCTCTATTCTCCTCTGTGTTCTCTGTGTTGATCTTTAAAAAAAAAGGAAGAAGAATCTATTAATTAAAGCTGGAGATTCTGTATTTTGATTTCCCAAGGAGTAAACTGTTACGAGATCTAAGATTCTATATAACATTGCAATCGTTGGGACGGGTAAGATTATCCCTACTCATCTAAATGCCCTAAAAAAAATCCCCGCAGTTAATGTTGTTGGCATATATGGAAGAGATCCCACAAGGACAAGCCAAATTGCTCACAGTTTCGGCTTGAAACCTTTTAAAAGTTTCCAGGACATCCTCTCAAATCCAAATATCCAAATTATTGACATAGCCAATTCAAGCGACCTCCATGCTGATTATGCTTTAGAGGCTTGTAGATATCATAAAAATCTTATCATTGAAAAACCTATTGATACTTCCATTGAAAAGGCATCTGAAATTGTAAAATTATGTAAAGAAAACAACTGCACCCTCGGGGTTATTTATCAAAACCGTTTCAACGAGAATATCGTTTTATTAAAGAAATTAATAGATCAAAATCTTTTAGGCAGACTTACATCAGGCAGTATTATTTGGCGGCAAAGGCGAGATATAGAATACTATCTTAGAATTAAAGAGAAGTGGAAAGGGGTTTTAATAAATAATGGGATTCATTTTATAGATCTACTTATATATCTCATTGGTGAGGAACCAACCTTTTTAAAAGGATTTTTAAAAAAGACACGACCTGAAATAGTGGTTGAAGACTATGCAAATTTATTATTAGAATTCGAAAACGGTCGTATATTTACAATTGATCTAACAACAAATGTCAAAAAATCCTTACCAACAATAATTGAGATTAATGGCGAAAAAGGGAGTATAATTTTCAGAGAAGACAAGATACAATTTACCTCTATAGATATCCCATTAAACAAAGCAATATGGACAAAGGGTTTATTGAAATTATATCTAGCCAGAAAGTATAAAATAGCCTTAAAATTTCAAGTTGGATCACATGTTGAAGTATTTCAGGATTATTGTAAGGCACTAGAAAAGCAAGTCGCTCCAAATGGGGATGGCGAAGATGCACTTAAGTCACTTAAGGTTGTGAACAGTATTTATAGCCAAATAAAAAATTTTAAGTCATCCCTTGTTTAGTTTGAAGTTAGTTTACAAAACCAATATTCACCTTGCTAAACCGCAAGAAACTGTTTATCCTAATTTCTTCTGACTTCTATAGTAACCAAGAACGAGTATTATTATATGAATATCCTTCCCCAAAAAATTATGTTTGTCTCCCATGGCACAGCCCTCGGTGGTTCACCTATTAGCTGCCTAAAACTTATTAAGGGTATCGATAAAAACATCTTTACTCCTATTTTTGCTTACAGAGAATACGGGTCTGTAGTAGATTTAATTAAAAAAGAAGGGGTGATCTCTTATGAAGTAGGTCAAAAAGGTTTCCTGGGATTGGCCTATATATTACACTTCTACAAAATTATGACCAAAGAAAAGGTCGCCCTTGTTCACCTCAATACCCTCACGTCCTACTACAAATATGCAGCCATTGCCGCCTATCTAAAAAAATTGCCTATTGTCTGGTTTATTAGAGAGGATCCTCAAGCAAAGAGGTGTAGGAAACTAAAATTTTGGATAAAAAACCTTGCTACCAAGATTGTACCTGTCTCTTATGATATTAGTAACAATCTTCCTTTCACACCTAAAAATGGTAATGTAAAAGTAATTCATAATGGGGTTGACCTTGATGAATTTCAACCCAAAGATAGTCAATTCTTAAAAAAGTTATATTCCCTTCCTGAAAATGAACGATTGGCTGGAACAATAGCCTCTCTGGAAGAGAGAAAAGGGATTGAATATCTTATAAGGGCAATACCTTCGGTTAAAGAGGAGGTTCAAGGTTTCAAGGTTATAATTACAGGTGAAGATCGTACTAGTAAAAAAAAATATCTACAAAAGCTCCAGGAGCTTGTTATAGAATTAGGCTGCGAAAGAGACATCATCTTTACAGGGGCATTGACTAATATAAATGAGGTGTTAAATAGCCTGGATATATTTATTTTACCAACCTTATGGGAAGGATTAGCCAGGACAATATTAGAGGCCATGGCCTGTGCTAAACCTGTTATTGCTACTAATGCTGGTGGGAACAGGGAATTAATTATTGATGGTGACAATGGTCTTCTTATTCCTCTTCAGTCATCTGAGGCAATATCTAAGGCTATAATTTGTCTTCTTAAAGATGATCATTTGAGGCATGAGATGGGAAAAAAAGCGCGTTCAAGGGCGGAAAGGGAATTTTCTGTTCAAAGGTATGTTAGAGGGGTTGAAGAACTTTATCTTTCACTTCTTGTTTAAATTATTGTCCTTCAGACGAACTTTTGGCTAGAAAATAAAAGACTACCTGTTGGAAGTATAAATCAACCACTTCCACAAAGGCAACACTCTAATTTTGACTTATTTGGTGAGATGCCCCAATATCTTTACTTCATTCGTTAAAGTATTTTACCTATTGATATTAACGACTTTACATGATATTATTCAGACATGAGAAAAAAGATAAATCCATACAATCGTAGTCTTAAAATCCTGGCTCGACAGGCTGTTACGGAATGCCATTTTTGGCCTCGTTTTTATTTTTAACTAATTGATTTTATTAAGGCGTATTTTTAAAATTTTGTATTCTGTAACAGCCTGTCGACTTCATCCTGAGATATTTTTAAGGCTTGTAATGGAAACAAACAATGCAATAGAAGTTGCTGTTGAAACGTACCGGCGTAATCTCCCTGAAAAGAGGGGAGATTACGCCGGTACGTTAACTCGCGTTTGAACGGAATTAGGTTAAAAAACTATATATGGGAAGAAAAAAGAAAGATGGTGAGGAGGGTGGATGTTTTGATGAGGGCTGGAAGGAGATAATAGAACAATATCTTCCCCAACTGATGGAATTCTTTTTCCCAGAAATCCATAAAGATATAGATTTTAAAAAAAGTTATGATTTTTTAGACAAAGAACTTCAAAAGATAGTAAAGGAAAGCAGAGTAGGTAAAAAATATGTAGATAAATTAGTGAAGCTCTCTCTTAAAACTGGCCAAGAAAAATGGATACTAATCCATATTGATATCCAAGGTTATTATGATAAAAATTTTGCAAAGAGGATGTACATCTATAATTATCGGATATTTGATCGCTATAAGAAAGATGTGGTTACATTGGCAATTCTAGCTGATAGTAGAAAAAATTTTAGACCTCACAGATATGAAATTAGCTATTGGGGATTTCGACATTTATTTGAATTTCCTGTAGTAAAACTCCTTGATTATTTGAACAGATGGGAAGAACTAGAGAAGAGTAGTAATCCCTTCGCAATAGTAGTAATGGCTCATCTCAAAAGTTTAGAGACTAAGAAAAATCCCAATGATCGCTTATTTTGGAAGATAACCTTAGTAAAGAAGCTATATGAACGAGGAATTAAAAAGGAAGATATCCTCAATCTCTATCGGTTCATAGATTGGGTGATAAATCTGCCAAAAGATCTAGAAAAAGAATTCAATGAAGATATAATAAAATATGAGGAGGAAAAAAAAATGGCTTTTGTTATACCAGCAGAAAAAATTTGGCTAGAGAAAGGAATAGAGAAAGGAATAGAGAAAGGAATAGAGAAAGGAATAGAGAAAGGAATAGAGAAAGGTGAACTGATTGGAGATATTAGGGTTGCCCAATTAATGACGGGGTTTGAGATGTCATCCAAAAAAGAGCTTGAAAAATTGACAGTTAAAGAGTTAAAGGTTAAGTTAAAACAGGTATCAAAAGGTAAAGGTTAAATTAGCGCCATATGGGCGAACAGGGACACTTAAGGTTATAAAATAATAGCACAATAGTTATGTTTAGATGTTCTACCTCTTAATTACAATCATCTTTTCCCCTATAATTTACCCAATTATCATAATTAGACATTTGGTAAGTAGCTTTCAGACCAATCGTTTTTTAATTATCCAAACCGGCAAGATTGGGGATATGGTCTACGCCACCTCAGTAATTAGCAACTTAAAGCAAAGGCTTCCCCACGCTTGGA
The DNA here is from genome assembly GCA_043802115.1 of bacterium. Lineage (GTDB taxonomy): Bacteria > SZUA-182 > SZUA-182 > JAZDLJ01 > JAZDLJ01 > JAZDLJ01. Next base: position 5,701 of record JAZDLJ010000029.1, read on the forward strand.
TCGCAGTCTTAACTTCGCCAGTTAGTCAACCTCTTTTAATCAACAATCCGAAGGTAGATAAGATACTCCTCTTTTACCCAAAAAAACACCGTGGTTTTTTGGGTAAATTAAGGCTAGCCTCTCTTATTAAAAAAAATAAGATTACCTGCTCAATCACCCTACTCCCAAACGTAAGCAATAGCTTTATTACCTTCTGGGGATTAATACCAAAGAGACTGGCTATTTATCCTAATTTTATTGGGATAACCTATCGTCTGTTTTCTATATTTAACTCAAAAAACATTCCTCATCATCCTGATACCCTCCTTTTAAAAACCTACGCCAATCTTTTAGAAAAGATCAAAGGAGGTAATTATCTTTTTCATGGAGAGATATTTATTAGTTCAGAAGGACGGGAGAAGGTAAAAAGGCTTTACTTGGAACACAATTTATCCGATAATATGCAGCTTATAGGGATACTACCCTCAAGTGGCAACAAAATGAAGCAATGGCCAAAAGAAAGGGTTATCGGGTTAGCAAGATTAATAGAAGAAAAAATCCCTCAAGCCAAGTTATTTTTTTTAGGGGCAAAAAATGATTTTCCTCTGATAACTGATATCCAGGATAATTTAAAATTTGATATAATTAATACCGCTGGATTATTTAAATTAGAAGAACTACCAGCCCTTCTTGAAAAAATGAAGGTAGTAATTGGGGTTGATTCTGGGCCTATATACATTGCTGATGCCCTTAATGTTCCTGTAATAGATATCTGTGGGCCTAGTAACATAAACGAACAAAGACCTTTGGGTAAAGGTGCTGTTGTTATTCAAAAAACCTTACCTTGTGTCCCCTGTTCACACCCATTTAATGCACCTTATATTTGTAAGGCAGGAGATAATATGAGTTGTGTAAAAACTGTTGAGATAGAAGAGGTATTTAAGAAACTATACTACTCCAAGTTAGATTTTTCTGAGGTAATGCAGGTTAGTTTTGTAACTAGCTGTTTAGGCACAAAGTAGCAAAGGCACAAAGGGAAAAAATAAAAAAAACTTTGTGCCTATGTGCCTTTGTGCCTTTATGCCTAAATATACTGGTTTTAACTAACACAATCACTTGGAAAAATTCAAGTTGGAGTAGTATATATGAAAAAATTGGCTATAATCTGGGAAAACAGTGTAAGTAAATGGACGGTTCAACTTTTTGAGCCCCTGGTTAATCGATTTCAGGTTACCCTCTTTGTTGGAGATCATAATCGTTACCCTACCAATACTATTCAGCTCCCACAAAAAAGATTAAGTCAAAGAGAAGAGATTTTTCAAGGTCTTTTTCATCCTTATCAATATGTAAGGCAATCTTTTAAATATCCAGGAAAACATAATGATTATTACTATAATTCATTACGAAAAAAGCTTAGGGGATATGATCTTGTCATTACTATTCAAAAAAATAGATGCTTAAATACAGCAGCATCTTTAAAGGACGAATTGTGCTTTAAGGCAGTAACTTATTGGTGTGATAATATACCTTTTCGGAGTGTTTTTGATAAAAAGACCGATATGATAAAAGATGATGTCTTACCAAAATTTGACTTAATTGTGGCTTGGACAGAACATATTAAAAGAAGCTTACTTCTTGAAGACATCCCTGCCTCAAAATTAGCTAGAGTATATAATGCAGTAGATCGTAAATTATTTTATCCATCTCCCAAGGATCCCCTTTTAATGAATACGTATGGTTTACAAGAGACAGATCGGATTATCTTACAAGTAGGAAAACTTGCCTCCTGGAAAGGGGCTCATTATCTTATTTATGCTGCTAAGATTTTAAAAGATCGAGGAGAATCTTTTAAGATTCTTTTAGTTGGAAGTGGTTCCCAAAAAGAAAATCTAAAAAAACTTATTCAAAAAGCTGGCCTGGAAAATCATGTGCTTTTTCCAGGTTTTTTACCTTATGAAGAAGTGGCAAAAATCTTTAATCTTGCTGATGTAGTTGTTTTATCCAGCATACCAACCTTGAATTGGCAGGAACAGTTTGGAATGGTTTTAATTGAGGCTATGGCTTGCGGTAAACCAATTATTGCGAGTGAAAGCGGTTCTATCCCAGAGGTCGTAGGAGATGGTGGAAAATTATTTTCTCCAGGACAATTTGAACAATTAGCTGATCTCTTATCTGAGTTTATAAAAAATCCCGAAATGTGCAATTCTTATGGATTAAAGGGACTTAAGAGAGTAAAAAAATACTTTGATGTGGAAAAAAATTCTCAACTTTTTGCAGACCTACTTGATAGGCTTTAATTTAGCAACATTGCCTACGCCTTCCAGTTCCACTTCAATCTCTTCGATACTTGGTAACGAAGATTTAAACTCTTCGGGCAGGTTTTTTGTAATGGTGTATTCACTGACACCAAAAGCAGTACCATTTTCTGATAAACTCCAAATTTCGTTTTGAAAAGCCTTTCATTTCAGGAAATTCTGCCATTAAGTCCCGACTGAGTTTAGTAAGGAATCCATCGCCCCACTTTGTAGTAATCTGCTTTTCGACAATATCTACGCCAAGCTCCCAATAAAAGTTGAGCATTTCGTAGTTTACTTTTACCGCAGCTTTAATTTGAACGGAGCGTATTTTATTTTTAAGTTCTTTTAACCATACAGAATAGACTTTATCGGTTTTAAAAAGTTCACCCATACAAGCTTCACCTCATCTGAACCTGACCAAATCTCGCCTTAATGAGGTCGTTATAAATTTTAACATAATTCCTTGCCATTACCTTATAATTAAATAATTCTTCAACCCTCCTACGGCAATCAGAAGGATTAATACTGCTAATATTTTTTATAGCTTCTATCATTTCAGTTTTATCTTTACAAAGAAACCCATGTTTACCATGTTCAATTATTTCTGGCATAGTCCCATTCATTGTAGTTATTACAGGAGTTCCACTAGCAAGAGCCTCAATTACCACTACTCCAAAAGGTTCTGCCCATTGAGTAGGAAAGATTAAAGCCTTAGCCCCCGCTAGCAAGGCAGCTTTTAATTCTCCACCTACAGGCCCTGTATAATAACAATCTACACCTAATTGTCTTTTTAGAGGGAACCTCCAGAAGCTATTAACAAAGGATTTCCTATGAAAGTTACCTGCTATAATTAGCCTTACCCCTGCCTTTTTAGCTACTTCTATGGCCCAATCTAATCCTTTTACAGGCCAATCAATTCTTGATAAGAATAAAAAGTAATCATCCTTCGCTTCTCTAAATTTATATTCTGCTGGATCTAAGCCAACATATATATAAGGATTTAAGAAAAGACTCCAATTCCGTCTATGTGAATCAGATAGAAAACAATATGTCATATCAATTAATTTTCTTTTGGGGTCTTCTTTTCCCCCATAGCCGTACATTGTTTTAAGCACAGGGATATCTAATTCCATATCAATATAACCATCGTTATGAAAGTGGATAAGATCTGCATCTTTTGGGATGTAATCCTTTAAATTTGAAGCAACAGGAACTTTAAGATTGGGGGGGAAAGGTATTAGATTACAATCTACAGTCGACTCTGCTGGGGCTATTAAACTTACTGTATGTCCAAGTTCTTTTAAACCCTTAATTAACCATACAATAATTCTCTCAATCCCCCCATATTCTTTAACAGGTAGGGCTCTGTGGTAGTAGTGAACAATATGCATAAAATCTCCATAGAAACTTAAATATTGACATCATCCTGAGATTCATATATTATCCATAAAAATCAAAATGTTTCCATTATAATACCATGAAGATATTCAAATTAAAAGCAAGAAAGTAGGTATGTTAAATAATAATAAAGTAGTATGGTATGACAAAAAACCCTTTCGTAAAATAATTGACAATGTCTTATTCCATGGATTAAAAATTTTAACCAATTTAGATGTTAGGAAAAAAGGTTCCTTAGATATTAACAAAATAAATAAAATCTTATTTATTGCCACAGGAGGGATCGGTGATACCTTATTCTCTACCTTTGCTATACGTGGTTTAAGAGAAAAATTTCCACATGCCCAAATTTGGTTACTGTTAAACGAAACTTATTTTGATCTCTTTAAAACAGATCCAAATATTAATAAGGCTATTGCTATTCTTCCTCATGGATATAAAAATTTTTTATCTTCTATTAATATCATTCGAAAAGGAAAATTTGATGTCGCTGTAGTCTCTCATGCCCTCGATTACGCAGGAACTGTCCGTCCTTATTTAGCTGGGATAAAGCATATTATTGGAGGTATGTGGTATAGGACTAAATTTTGGTTTCTATTGTCTAACTACCGAGAGCACCAAAATTACGATAGATGTCTCTACAACTTTATTGAATGTCAACTACATATAGTTAAATTCCTTGATTGTTATCCAAAAAATTTAAGATTAGGAGTATATCTTTTAAAAGACGATTACATTAAGACTGAGGAAAATCTGGAAAAGTTAGGTCTTAGGCTAGAAGGTACATGTATAGGTTTTCAAATAAAAACGCAATCAATTACAAAAGATTGGCCTCCTGGAAAATTTATCGAGTTAGGTAAAAAATTACTTAAACATAATCCAACTTTAAAAATCCTGCTCTTAGGAGGTCCACAGGATAAAAAGGCAGGAGTATTAATAGCTGATGGGATCAAAAAAAATAATGTATTTAATTTAGTCGGAAAAACCTCTCTCAGAGAAAGCGCAGTTATTATAAATAGATTAAACGTATTGGTTACAGGAGTTACAGGAATGCTACACATTGCAATTTCTCTAGGTACAAAAACCATTGCCTTACTTGGAGGTCCTGAGTATTATGAAAGGTTTGGGACTATAACTCCTAAAAATAAAAAAAATATTGTAATAATTAAGAAACCTAAAATTTGTAATCCTTGCAATATGAGAGTTTGCACTAACACTTCGAAATGCATGGATTTAATTACAGTAGATGAAGTGTTGGAAGGAATTATCCGCATCCTAGAGAAGAAATAACAAGTTAGAACTATGATAAAAATGGGTAAATGAAAAAGTTAAAAAAAATATTAATTGTTTTTCGTAAAAGACCTCCTCTACTTCAATATATAGAAGCAGCTTTTAAACGTTTAGGTATAGCTGTTGAAACAGTTGATGGAGAACAAAACAACTATTTTGATCGGTACATTATTCATTCCATTAACAAGTGTATGCATAATTTTAGAATATTACCAAAAGATCAAGCTCTATTTTTTAATCACCCCTTAGCTCATAGAAATTATCGGCATCATAACCTCGTGTCCACATATCATCAATTTAAGCCAGACTTAGTTTTAATTATCAGAGGAGGCCCTATTTGGAGGGATGTACTAGAAAAAATAAAAAAGACCTCTTTGCTATTTTGTTGGTGGATAGAACGAGAAGATGGCTTAGAAGAGATATTTAAAGAGATTGATCTCTTTGACTGGTATTTTATTATCAGCTCATCTTCCTGTGTAGAAATAAAAAAGCAGAAAGGATTAACCAATATCGGTTTACTTCAGCACGCTGTTGATCCAGAGGTATTTCACCCTATTAAAGATATTAAAAAAAAAAAATGATATTTGTTTAGTTGGGAATTGGTCTTCTAAAAGACAAGACTATATTAACTCACTGTTTAAAGTGACAAAAAATATTGTAATTTATGGTGAAAACTGGAAAAAAAAGAATATACATAATTCATTATTTAAAAAATGCATTAAAGGAAATTATATAGTAGGTAAAAATCTTATAGAGCTTTATAATAAAAGTAAAATTGTACTAAATGTAACTACTTGGGGATTTGAAAAAGGTAAAAAACGTAGTGGTATGAATATGAGAATATTAGAGGTGCCTGCCTGTGGTTCATTTTTATTAACTGATGGCTCAAGTGATATGAAAAAGCTTATAACCCCAGGCGAACATCTGGTAGTCTATAACGACTTAGAAGATTGTGTTAAAAAGGCTAAGTATTATTTAGAAAATGAATTTGAAAGAAATCGTATAGCCAATTCTGGCTGTTGTTATGTGCGAACTAATTATACTTATGATGATATCGCTCAATCTATTCTTAAAACCTATGAAAATCTAGTCTAACAATGACATTCGTATCTACAACATACCTTTTTTATCACTATTTCTATGGAGTATTCCCCATTGCTATGCACTTCTGCATCCTCAACTGTATGCCCATCCTTACATTCTTTGGCATAAATTATCTTATATTGAGAAATTGTCCGTTGAATAAGTGGAACGATACCTATAGTATCAGGGTATTCATCATTATTTAATAAAAAAAAATGTTTATGATCCTGATTCCACTTGGACGGCAGGATTTTCTTTTTCTCATAGAGATCCCGGTGAGGGACATAAATAATCAAATATCCTCCAGATTTTAAAACGCGCCACCAATTTTTCAGGGCAGTCTCAGGCTCAACCATATGTTCAAGAGTATGGGAAGAGTAAACAAAGTCGAATTTTGAATCTTTGATGCCCTTGAGCAACTGTGCATTGCCATGCTCAACATCCCATCCCCTGCAATTTTTGGCTAAGATATCACCGCCATACCCTATATCTAATCCCTTGCCTTGACAATACTTCTCAAAAAATCCCTCTTCTATCCGACGTCCCCTTGCCTTTGCTGTTTCCCCAAGTTTAAACGGATGCCCCATGATACGGTACTTAATATGTCTACGTTTGATAAATACTTTTTCTCTCAATTTCCAAATCTGCCTTGGAATAATTTTTTTTAAGTTCTTTTTCATATCAACTTTTTTTTGGTATCTATCTAGGTATTTAATTGACCAAAATATCTTTTTTTAGTATACAGCATCTCTTCATCCAATTCAACTAAAGTTTCCTTCAAAAACTTCATGCACCCCTCCCTTTGTTCCTGTCCCACCACAGTATGAGTCATTTTAGGCATTTCTTTTGGATAATAAATTATTAGCAGACCCTTATCATTTAAACTATCAATTAAATGCCTCAATATACCATACGGATTAAAGGTATGTTCTAGACAATCATAAGCAATAATAACATCATATCTTTTAGCTAACGGCCTAGCACCCCTAATAGTTATTATCTTTTTAAATCTATCTTTAAAAGCCACCTTAACAAAAGCTAAGGTCGCAGAATCAATATCAGCTACAGATATACTCTTGTATCCATATTTATATAAAGCACTTGCAACCGCACCTGCCCCACATCCATAATCTAACAGTTCACTTTCCTTATCAAACTTTGCCTTTTTAATAGAATCCAAGGCATAGATAATTTTATATTTATATGACTTTTCAAAAGCTGATTGATAGGCTTGACGCCAAACACTACCCTCATATTCCTTATAAAAAGATTCAAAATCTTTCTTTATCTTCCGTTCCTTACAACTCCATATCTTTTCAAACGGCATCTTTGAAACATAATAACGTATAAGGAATTCCTTCATCCCACTTAGTTTATAATGGCTAATAAGTTCATTCGCTAGAGAAAACTTGGGAAAACTATATTGTTTAAATAGTCTAATCATTAACTTTCTATATAAGTATAATAACAAATTATTTCGATATGGATATCTTGAAATATTTACGAATTTACTCATTTTCTCTTTTCCTTAAAATATCTTCAATCGCCTGAAATACCTCTTCAACACTAATATTCTCCATACACTTTTGATATCTACACCTCTTACCAAGACATCTAGTGCACGTCCTCCACTTCTGAATTACCCTATGCCTGTCTTTATCATAATAAGGCCCTGTAGATTTACTATCAGCACAGGCATACAGGGCTACAATTGGGGTTCTGACAGCTATTGCTATATGCATTATACCGGTATCGCCTGTAACTAAGACTTTTACTCTTTTAATCAATGCAGGTATATGACTCAAATTTAATTTTCCAGCCGAAAAAATTACATTTTCACTAATTGCCGTGGCAATCTCCTCACAATATTTCCTTTCATTAGGTGAACCCGTTATAATTATACCATATCCTAAAAATTCTAAAAGTAATCTTTTTCCTAATTCTATGAATCTCTCAGGAAACCATCTTGTATTAATGTGTGATGTACAAACCTGAAAACAAATATAATGTCTATCTATAGAGGTGCCTTCTTTCCTTAAAAAGGAATCAACAGCATCCTTATCCTCTGCTTTAATAACAGCCTCCATTCTTTTATCATTAAAAGGAGATTCAACAAGTTTTGCTACCTCCAGTCCTTGATCAATACAATGTCTAAAATCTCCCCAGGTCAATAAAGGCGACTTATTCGACAATAAAAAACTATACCTATTAGAATTAGGAACCTTTATAATAAACCTTGCCCCAGAGAGATAGGCTGTAGGTGTGGCCTGAGGCTCATTACCATGCAATATTAAGACTAAATCAAAACAATGCTTACGAAAAGCTATAATTGTCCGAAAGAATCTTTTATACCCTCCGTAATATGGAATAATCCCATTTAAATGGGGACTGTTTTTAAAGAGCTCAATAATATTAACATTAATCTGGGCAATTATCTCAGCTTTTGGATACCTCTCTCTAACTGCCCTAATAGCCGGGGTAGCTAAAAGTGTGTCTCCAATCGCTGTATTAGAGATAATTAATATCTTTTTAACATTATCCGGGTTAAAATAGATTATGTCTGTTTTACGTTTATCAAAAACTTTTAGACATTTTACTGAAACAAATAAAAGAAAATCAAAAGGATTTATTCTCATAGTGGAAAAACTTACTATCTTATACCCGATCGCTTAACTCATAAGATTTATAGACCTTCATTGCAGGATATTCCTCTTGTATATATTCCTCCACTAAAGGATGAACTGAATAACATAAAAAAAATGATACTACCTCGGTCTTTAAGTAATCCTTCACCCTTTTTAATAGCTTGCTAAAATATTTTACATCATTCTTACCTAATTGAGCCTTAGCCTCTCCTATAATATAAATATCCTTTCCATCCCGACTACCTTTTCCATAAATATCTATCTCATCTTCATTACCTGGAGAATATATTATATACTTTCGCTCTATCTTGCCCTTAATTAGGACATTAAAGTCTTCTTTTAAAATTTTAGGGAATATCCGATAATATTTATCCTCAAGCTCGTATCCCACAGTATTAGATAGTCCTCCTAATTCTTTTTGCACATTTTTTACAACTCTAGTCAAAGACATCAGTTCTCCTTCAGTCCTTTTCTGAGCATCAACCAATTCCCCTACTTTTACCTCTGTCCTTTTTTGCACATCAGCCAGTTCCTCTACTTTTATTTCTGTCCTTTTTTGAGCATCAGCCAGTCCTTTCATCTCTATCTCTGTTCTATTCTGAGCCTGACCTAAATCCCTAACTATATCTCGTAGTTCCCTAAATTCTACCTTAGTTACCGTGTTCTGAAGTTCTTCATAGACCATACCTATTGCATCAGCAATCCTTTGAGCAGATGCATTGTCCATGGTTTGACTGAGTTCATTAAATAGCTTTAGTGTATTAATCATAACTTCCCCTCTTTATAACTTTCAACAAACATAAAATAAAAAAGAGCTACCTTATGCCCATTCAAGTATACAACAAATATATACCAACTAAGATAGTTTGTCAAAAAATATTACAATTCCTTTTAAGTAATTACTTACCCCCTTTACCATATTTTTAAACTGCTTGTTTTTTTTCTTTGCGTCCTCTTTAAAAGACATCCTCACCCCCACCATCCCCAATCCCATAATCATCCAAAATAATAAAACATGGTCGTCCACATAATCATGAGTAAAAAAAAGATGAATAAAAAAACCAACAACCATGGCTAATTCACTAATCAAAAATATCCTTAAAAATTTATCCTTACCCTCTTTATTAATAGCCTTACCCAGGGTTAACAAAATCATCGCAATCATAAACAAAAAAACCAATAACCCTTGAAGCCCTAACTGCATAGCCATCTCTATATAGATATTATGTGTATGCCATAATCTTGTCTTATCAAACTGTTTAAACTTCTTGCAAAAACTCCTTATACCATAACCAAGGGGTAAAAAAGGTTGTTTTCTTAATTCGTTAAGGGCAAATGACCAGATCATTAGACGTTCTTCTCCTGTATTATTCAACGTCTCTCCATCAACAAATAGACCAGGCCTTCCATGATATTTAACAGGGATGGGAAGTGGACGCCAGATTGAAAAAATTATTATAATAAATATTGATAATAGTATGAAAAGAATCTTTTTCCTCCCCCAGAATAGAATAGTGAAAAATATAATTACCTCAGCCAATACCCCAATCCAGCATGCCCTGGTAAAGGTTATATAAACACAAAAGGTATTAAGAATTAATAAGATTATAAATAATAACTTTAGTAACCTTTTTCTTACGTAAAACACAGCCCCTAAACTAAAAGGAAATGCTGTTGATAAATATATGCTATATGACAGATATCCATTGGTAAAAGATCCCTCTCTAATAAAGTGGCATAATAAATTCCCGCCTCTTGAAAAAAAATGGAATAACCCATAAATAGCAAAAACTGCTGTGCCAAGCAAAAGTGAAGTTAAAATATATTTGATCTGTTCATTGTTACGAATATTATTTACTACTACGTAGAACAAGAGAAAGACAGTTAGTACCTCAGCTTTTATCTCCTTTAAGGAATACCAGAAATCCATCGCAGTAATTAATGACAAAAAGGTCATAAAAATAAAGGCCAGGATTGTATAATCCAGAGGAGTACGTTGGATATCAATCTTTTTATTATAGTACATCTTGATCAACAAATTAATCAACCAAAGGCCGGTGGGAAAAAGGATCAGAATATATCTTATGGCAACAGTATGGACTATGGGTAAGATAAAGATTAAGAGGATAAAGCACAGGACAACGGTATGATCAAGATATGATTCTATTTTTTTTAAAGATAACATGTGGTTTCTTTTACCCTCTCCTTGCCAGCAAATTCAAGGGCTGCCAAAACCACTTCCCTTATGCCTTTGATACTTTGTGCCTTAATAATTATACTAATCCAAGTTAGGTTTTTCTGAGATAATGCAGGTTAATTTTGTAACTAGCTGTTTAGGCACAAAGTAGCAAAGGCACAAAGGGAAAAAATAAAAAAACTTAAAAACTTTGTGTCTCAGTACCTTAACATGCTGGTTTTAACTAACACAATCACTTGGAAAAACCTAAGTTGGAGTAGTATATCTCCTTATTTTGTCTCTTCTGCAATTTGTAACAAAAAAGAAGCATTGTTTTTATTGAATTTGGGGGACTTAGTTACAAAATTAACGTATCCTCTTCAAATTTTATGGTAAAAGATAAAATCTAATTTTTTTGACACGGATTAACACGGATTTACACAGATTAAAACTTTTAATTAGATGTAAGATTGTTACAATTTTTAATGTTTTTAAAATCCGTGTTAATCTGTGTTAATCCGTGTCTAAAAAGTCTTTTTTTTTATTATCTGAAGTTAGTACTTGGCTTACCATACTTTTTGAAGAGGATACAAATTAACCTGCATTACCTCAGAAAAACCTGCTTCTACAACCTAATTAACCTTTGGGATTATAACATACAATTTTCTTTTTTTTATATCTAAAATCTAGTTTATTTAAAAGCTCTAAGTTACTTTCAACCTCATGTTGAACAATTCCATTTTCTCTTAAAACTGAAGCAGAAGACTTTGCCGAGGAACTTAAAAAAGAAATAGATACCCATGAAAACTAACTCATTCCTAAATCCCTCTCCTAAAATGCCCAGTAGTTGTATTAGGAAGGATCTTTTTTATCTCCTTTTGTTTATCTTGATTTCCTTCTTCCTTTCCCAGCAAAATATTCTTAAAGTAATCAACTATCAACTTTTTTTCATCCAGAGAAAGGTTATAAAAAGGATAATTCCGTAGATCCAAAACAAAATGATCTATCTCACCTTTAAAGAGGTTTATTACCTTTGGGAAAAAAAGGATAGCATCATTAAATATCTGAGTATAAGACCCTGGCTTTTTATAGATATGGAAGGGGACATTCTTCTCGTCGTACCAGGTAGTATATTGTTGACAGTTAGTTAGACACTCTCTATTACAGTACCGTCTTAAACAATTACTTGTATCTCGTAATAAACATTGCCTTGTAGTCATTACCAGGAGAGGACCTGAAATAGTTAGCCAGGTCTCGCCACTATAAGTATTAACTAGCTCGCCGATCTGTCTTGTGTTTAACTCTAAAGAAACAAAAGCCCCCTTTGTCCTTCCAACCGCTTCTAAAGCTAGAGCAGTATATGAATTGGTACAATTAAGGGCCTGGCCAGCTATCCAGTCAATCCCCTTATCTATTGCCGCAACTCCTAAGCCATAATTATTAGCCACAATCCTTGAACAACGGTCTCTATCTAAGACACTCACTAACTGCCCAAGTTCTCTTTCAAAGATTATTGGAGAAAAAAAAGGAATAACGTTATGATTCCAGGTAGAAGAATTGATCACCTTAGATAATTCATTAGCACTATTGATCTCTAATAGGATTGTCTCAGCTTTTGAGGTAAAAATTTTAACCTCGTTAGGGTTCGAGATTAAAAGGGCAAGCTTACTCTCTTTTGGGATAAGCTTACTTTTATTTTGCAGAAAGTTCTTGAAGCTTTTACTATCTACCTCCTCTACTTTGAATTTTAATGGCTCTTCCTTTATCAGAATCCTCTTAAGCCTTGTCTGAATTGCAGCCATCTCCTCTTTATCCCGCAAGGTGTAAACAATCTGGCCGTTTAATATCTTTTGTCGAATCAGATGCTCAAGGCGAATATAAAAAGCGCTTGCAGTTTTTATATTCTCAATTGTAGCAGTACAGACAAACTGATTATCTTTTGTATAAATATTAATCCTACTTCCTTTATTCAAATCGTTTTTATTAGTCAACTCTAAAAGCTGTTGGCCTGCAAGATATCTTTTAACCTTTCCAACAAAGGTTAAGGAATTATCCATTGGTGAATCAACAAACATCTCCTGAGACATCTTATCCTCTAGATAGCCAATGCTAAACTTACGATTAAAGACCTTATGAAGACAAGGGTCATCTGGATTTGCAGGATGACCACTATATATTTTATCTAATTGTCCTCGCCAGGCCTGAACAATATTATAGACATAATAAAAATTCTTCATCCGCCCCTCAATCTTCAAAGAGCTTACGTTTGCCTTTAATAAGGCCTCTGCCTTTGCAAAGGCGTTATTATCCTTTAGGCTAAGACGATATTTTTCACCAATTCTTCCTTTTTTTAAACTATATCTTTTACGGCATGGCTGGGCACATAACCCACGGTTAGCTGAACAGCCGCCAATAAAAGAACTCATAAGACATTGACCAGAAAAGGATATGCAATAGGCCCCGTGAACAAAGACCTCGACCTTAAGATTAAGCTGATCAGCATGAGAAATAATCCCTTTAATCTCTTCCAAAGACATCTCTCGGCAAAGATTAACCTGCCTAACATTAAATCTCTTGAGGAACTCAAGTTGCTTACTGTTATGGATGGTGAGCTGTGTCGATGCATGAAGGTGAGCCTCTGGGTAGAGTTTATTGATAAGATATAATGCACCAATGTCCTGAACTATAAAGGCATCTACTCCAGCCTTTAGACAAAGGCCAACTAATTGGACAAAATCCTCTACTTCAGGATTAGTGATGAGAGTATTAATAGTGACATAGATTTTAACCCCGCGAGAGTGGGCTAAGTTAGTGAGGAATGGTAATCTTTCTTCGGATATATTTGTCGCTTTTAATCTGGCGTTGAATCTTGATAATCCCAGATAAATGGCATCTGCCCCTGCCAGGATAGCAGCTTTAACTGCATCTTCATCTCCACCTGGGGCTAGGAGTTCTATTTTTTTCAGATTGTTATTCACCTTCTCTATGCTTGCAACTGGTATAAAATAGTTTTTTTATTTTATACCAGTTGCAAACCTTATAAATGGAAAATTAAGACAAAATCCTGACGGTAGTTACTATACTACTCCAACTTAGGTTTTTATAACTAATTGTATTAATTAAATATACTAGCATAAAGTAAAAAGTAGCAAAGGCACTGAGGCACAAAGGCACAGAGGAAAAACAAAAAAACCTTAAAAACTATGTGCCTATGTGCCTTAACCTACTGATCTTTAACTAACCTAACAGGTCTTACCTAGGCTAATAGTTACCAAGAAAAACCTAAGTTGGAGTACTCTACATTAAAAACTAAACCAGAAACTCACCAAATACCCTTATCTTCTTGTCTTCTTGTCTTCTTCCCCCTTCAATACCAGCGGAGGCTCAATCTTCATCCCCCTCCCTCCATCACTCACAGCCTCAACAAGAACCATCTCTGATTCTGCATTAGAGGTATGATAAACACACCGAAGACGTTTTGGTTCAAGCCTATATTTTGTTAAAAGGGAAAACAATTCTGCCAATCTCTCACTAAGATAAATCAAATAAAACCTTCCTGGTTTTTTTAAGAGATAGGCGCTTGCCTTAATAACATCTTCTATCTTTACTTCTAGTTCATGTCTTGCTATTGCCTTTTCTGTCCTCGGATTAATCCTACCCGCCCCTACCCTTCTATAAGGAGGATTGCACACAGCCACATCAAATTCCCCTGCCTTAAATATCTCCTTTACCTTTCTTATATCACCATGTCTCAGGGTTACCTTTTCTTCTAACCTGTTAATCTTTACACTTCGGGCTGCCATTTCAAGCATTGTTTCTTGTAACTCTAATCCGACTATCGCTTCCAGATCGGTTGTCTTGGCCAATATTTGAGCGATAACCCCACTCCCTGTCCCAAGGTCTATAACCCGTTCTCCTTTTTTAATCTTACAGAACTCTACTAATAATAAGGCATCAATAGAAAAACGGTAGCCTTTTTGTTTTTGGATTATTTTAAGATCAGCGAAGGATATCTCATCGATAGTCTCATCTATCTCATTTTCCACTAATAAATACCCCAAATCTCTTCAGGAATTCCCTTACATCACCTAGATGCAATTGAATTATTTTGTATATCTCTAAGTTATCAATATCCCAGTAGATATGAACCAATCGATTTCTGAATCTAGCCATCTGAATAAGAACCTTGGCAAATTCTGCATCAAATGCCCCTTTCTCTGCCATAACTCTAAAAGTGTCAGCATAATCTTCTGGAGTTTTAAAACTATTTTTGGCAATTATATGATTACAGAGATCAATTGCCCCTTCTACAGCTACAATAAGATTATACTTTGCACTCCCGATCTTATGTTGATCAGCAATAAAATCTTTTTCTGGAAGCTTTTTTAGATCCTCAAGTCTCTCGATGGCTGAAAATATTTCAAACGTAATCTTGCTTACCTTATCTGGGTTAAATTCCAACGCCAAGCACCTCCTTTAAATACATCTTTCTAAAGTAGGCAAAATCAAGGTAATTAATAACTGCAATCTCTTCAAATTCTGCCCTTAAGTCGTCATTCATAACCACAATGGCCTCCCCATATTTAATAACATTATATCTAAAAGAAAGTGGGGCATTATTAAGGATTCTGACATCCACTGGATAATGGATGATCTCATTAAAATCAACCTCTAATCTTAATTCGAATTCAATAACCGAAGGAGGGATAATATCAAGATAAAAGGCTAAGTCAATATCTCTGAATTTATCTGCCTTAAGAAAGGAACCATGCAAATATGCAAATTGTAATCCAAGGATTACCTCGATCTTTTCTTTTAAGATTTTTTTGATTGTTCTCTTTTTGTCTTCTGATAGTTGGTAATATTTTTCTTCCATTATATTATTCGCCAGGATTTTGACTCTCTCCTTATCCTCTTTTTTAGGGAATCATATTTATATTTTTCTGAAAAGCTATATTAGACATTTTTCCAAAATAATCTTGCAGGGTGTAAGAAGACAAAAATCCTACTAAATAACTCACTCCAGCAAATTTTTCGACCTGTACGATTAGAATTCACAACTCACTATGTTAAGGATAGTCTTATCCTAAGAACCTTATTGATTTCCTGAAAGGAAATATCATACTAGCCCAGGGTAAGCGAAGCGCA
>JAZDLJ010000031.1:0-2463 GCA_043802115.1 bacterium
TGACCATGATAACTTCAACAATTGTAAAGCCCTGATGGTTTGGTTTAGACATTTACCTCCCCGTAATCCCTCTTGACATCTGAAACAAGGGTAAAAAAATGGATAAGGCAATAACTAATACGAATAAACCTGCGACAACAACAATCATTGGTTCTACAATACTAAAGACCTTTTTAATAGTATTTGGGATATTCTTATCATAATAAGCAGATACATTTAAAAGGGTCTTCTCTATCTGCCCGGAGCGTTCCCCAATATCAAGCATCCTAATTAACATTGGTGTAAACCCCTTTTCTCCTTTGAGGGATTCTGCCATTGATCCACCGGCAATAATCTTTTCCTGTACCCCTTTAACACTTCTAGCCATAGCAGAGTTTCCTAGGATTTGTTCAACAAGACCTAAAGACTTGGTTATTTCTACGCCTGATTGAATTAGGATAGACAGATTACGTGAGAACATCGAGACCTCTATCTGACAAAATAGAGGACCAACGATTGGCAAGCTAAGCTTTAATCTATCAATAATCAATCTTGTTTTTTGATTCCTGATTAAAATTTGATATGCTATAATTAAAGTTACAAAAGATATTACTAAATAATACCATCTGTATTGTACAAAATTGCTTAAACCTATAATTATTCGTGTGGGTAAGGGAAGCGCCAGGTTTAAAGATTCAAATATCTTCATAAACCGAGGAAAAACGAAACCTAATAGAAGAATCAGTAAGCCCAGGATAAAACCACCCAGGATAAGAGGATAGGTAGTTATTTGTTTGATCTTTGCAACCAAGTCCTCTTGCCACTCCAGGTATTCTTGTAACCGATTAAGGGATCTCGGCATATTACCAGAGAATTCACCAGCCTTTACAATATTTATATAAAAATTCGAAAATATCCTTGGGTAAGCTGACATTGCATCTGACAAAACAGAGCCTGCTTCTATTTTATCCCTAATATCCATAAGCGCCTCTTTAACATTAGGATTTTCTGCCTGATTCGTCAGATCTGTTAGACCAGTAAGGAGAGGAATCCCGACAGATAATAATATCGCTAATTGGTCAGTGAACATAATTAGCTCTCTTCGTTTTATTTTAATATTATAATTATGTTCTGAAGATCGAGCGGTCGGGGATGATGATTTCTTAATTTCTTTTGAGGTAAGCAGGTAAAACCCATCTGTTTCAAGTAACTTGTCTAATTGATTAGAATCAGTTGCAGCTAAGATGCCTTTCACTGTGTTACCATTCTTGTCTTTTGCTGTATACTGATAATCAGGCATTTATACCTCTTATTCGGTGAATCAGTGAGTGGGTCACCTATTTAATACGGCCTGTCTTGCAGCTTTAATCAATTTACTATTTGCATCTACACAATATCCTTTTTCTTCCACGATATCTTCAATTTCCTTCTCTTGAAAATGGGACATAACAATAGGTTTTAATTGCAAATAATCATCATCGGCAAAAAACCTAATTGCAGGGATAGTTATTTCTTCGTCCATTGAAAAAAGGTAAATAGTGATCTTGATAACCTTCTCGTGGTTCATGCAGGAATAGATATTTTCTTTCTGTTTAAATTCACTTTCATTGACCCAAAGCATAGGTTCTTTTTTCATTACCTCTATTTTATGCTTGTTTTTCATCAGATAGTTCCACAAATTGTACTCAGTCGCAGGAACGAACCGAATCTGTTCCCGATCATTATTCCCTTTTACACAACATTTAAATATTTTCATCTTTTTATTCTCCATTGGTACGGGCTTAGATATCGAATTTTGACTTGGAGGACTCTGTCCTCCAAACCTCCTGGGATTTATCGCTTTTAAGAGTAATTTTAAATAGGAGCAAAAAGGATTTTTTTAAAATTCATTTTTTGCATACCTTGTAATATTATAATCTCACTCATAACAGAGGATAGGGGCAACACTGGGAAGCGACCTGAGCGCTGACATGAGAGGGTAATTTAACCGTGCTTACTTTTAAGCATGGCCTTTTTTATATCTATAATCTAAATTACCCTTAAAAGTGATAAATCCCAGGGTTTTGGGGACAGAGTCCCCAATTTAATTAATAAATTTCTCTCCATTATTTTGGTCACAAATTGCAGAAGAACCCAGGTCGCTTCCCAGCGCTGCCTTGCATAAGTAAGATTATAATATCACAAGACATACAAAAAATAAATGAGAAATCTTTACTACCACAAGGCAACCGCATCTAAAATTATGGCACCAAAACAATACCCTTGAAAATCACAATTGAATGAACCCTCCCTGATTTTGTAATATTTGATATTTGGATGGAGTAACTACTTCCCTAAATCCAATAGACATCTTTCCAAAATAAATACCGTATTCTCTAGGTGTCTAGGGGCAAAAGAAGACAAAAATTTTGCTGGAGTGAGTTATTTAGTAAGCTTTTTGTAAATTTTTTTAGCACAGCTTCCCGTAAAATTGCCTCTGTTTGA
>JAZDLJ010000057.1:0-11560 GCA_043802115.1 bacterium
GGCATCCTTCATTTACTAGTTTACACTTTTAGGGCGTATTCTTTAGAAAACAAAAAAACAAAAATCTTTTAGACACGGATTAACACAGATTTACACGGATTAAAACCTTTTAATTATCGTTAGTTAGACATAATACTTGATGTTTATTAGGTTAATTATTCTAGTAGCGTTTTTAAAAAATCTGTGTCTAAATAATAGAAAGTGTAAACTACTTTCGCCTCTTAATGAAGGATGCCAACTAAAACAATAATACTGCTACGCCCAAATTATCACTCTACGGACGAATACCGTTTATTTACTCATCAAGTTTTTCTAAGTCTACATATAAGGTTTTACTTATTTTATCTAGTTTTTTTTCATATTCTTTGTTCCACATGCAGACCTTGTTTTTTCCTGTTGTCTTTGCCCGATATAGAGCACTATCAGCCTTATGTATTAATTCTTCAAGGGTCATTGCATCCTCGGGAAATGCGGCTAGACCGAGGCTTAAGGTAATTTCCATGGCCTTTCGTTCTTCTACTAATAAACGTTCCGCCACGAGCATCGCATCATCTTTTGTGGTATGCGGTAAATAAAGGGTGAATTCCTCACCACCGTATCTAAATATCATATCTGAATTTCGAAGATGTTTTTGGAAAAACTGTCCTACCTGCTGGAGGATAGTATCACCTGCCTGGTGTCCTTTAGTATCGTTATACTTTTTAAAATTATCGATATCGATCATAACTAATGATATAGTAAACGAATATCTCCTTGCCCGCTCAACCTCGCGTGTCAAAATTTCATCGAGATACCGACGATTATAAACCCTGGTTAAGGCATCAATAATCGCTAGTTCATGATAAACTGCCTTTTCACTTGCCTGTTTTAGGAGAAACCTTTTTTCTAATACCCGCTGAATAACTATTTGAGCTTCTTCTGTGTTAAAGGGTTTATTTATTGACTCTACAATAAGTCCTTTGTTAAGAGCATTCTGACTGATGGATAGATACTGCTCTTCAGTCAAGGTAATAAGATAGGCTTGCTTATAAATATCTTTAATAGTTTTAATTATCTCAAGAGATAATCGACCTGTTAAGGTTAAGTCAATAAAAATAATGCTTAATTCAATAAGATTGCTTTGGATTATCTGCTTTAAATCTTGCATTGAGTAAACATCAGTTATCACATATCCCATTGGTTGTAAAATTTCTTTTAATATATTATGAATATTAGCATCATTATCAATAATAAGGATATTTTTCTCTTCCATATTAGATTACCTTTTAAATGTGATGTTAAGGATAAAGGATGGCTATTAACATAATAATTAATACCCACTTTTTAAGATGAATAAACATTGGTTAGGAAATTTTTTTGATTATACTACTCCAAGTTAGTTTTTTTAAGTGATTGTGTTAGTTCAAACCAGCATGTTAAGGCACAGAGGCACAAAGTTTTTTTCTTTGTGCCTTAACAGTTAGTTACAAAATTAACCTGCAATGTTTTAGAAAAACCTAAGTTGGAGTAGTATAATCAGATTATTTTGTATTCTCTCCTATTTTTCTTGACAGACGAGAAAAAAAAGGTTTATAATTCTAGGCAATTCAGCTAGATAAATAAATGGTCTTTTATTTTAAACTACCACTGCAATTTATGCTTGTTCAAAGTACCTGCTGCGAATAGGTAAAAAATTTTAATTGCTCGTCTCCATTATCGATTGTATAAATTTTAGGACATTTTAAAAATGATCCGAACCTACGAAGAGATAAACGAAAAGATTAAAAAAGGAAAGGCTGTTGTCTTTACCGCCGAAGAGGTCATAGCTCTGGCCAAAGAGAAAGGAGTTAAGGCTGTAACAAATAAGGTAGATGTAGTTACTACAGGGACATTTAGCCCCATGTGTTCTTCAGGTGCATTTCTTAATTTAGGTCATACTGATCCTCCTATGAAAATGAGCAAGGTTTGGTTAAATGAAGTTGAGGCATATGGAGGAATAGCCGCTGTTGATTGTTATCTTGGGGCCACGCAACTATGCGAAAACAGCAATCAACCTACTTATGGAGGCGCGCATGTTCTAGAAGCCCTAATAAAGAGAGAAAAGATAAAATTAAGATCATCAGCGCGCATAACTGACTGTTATCCCCGGAAAGAAATTGAAACTGAGTTTGATCTTGATAGTATTAATCAGGCTATTTTATTCAATCCAAGAAATGTCTATCAAAATTATCAGGCTGCTGTGAACTCTTCTTTAAAGACGTTATACACCTATATGGGGACACTTTTGCCAAATTTTGGGAATGTAACTTATGCGACCTCTGGAGAAATCAGTCCTTTATTAAAAGATCCTGAATACAGGACGATAGGAATTGGCACCAGGATATTTATTGGTGGTACTATAGGATATGTAGCCTGGGAAGGCACGCAGCATAATCCTTCACAGATAAGAGGGAGTAATAAGATTCCCCTTGATAGTGCAGGAAGTCTTGCCCTAGTTGGAAATCTAAAAAAAATGGAGAGACGTTATCTCAGGGCTGCCTATTTTAAAGGTTATGGGCCAACACTCTATTTAGGGGTAGGTATTCCTATCCCTATTTTAGATGAGGCTTTAGCAGAGGCTGTATCTATAAATAATAAGGATATTTATACTACGGTATATGATTATGCTATAAATAAAAGATCAAAACCTTCCTATGGGAGATTTAGCTACCAACAACTAAGAAGCGGGTCAGTTAATATAAATGGAGGGAAGGCAATTGCAAGCCCTTTATCGAGCTTAGCAAGGGCGAAAGAGGTTTGTTTAGTATTAAAAGAGTGGATCGGTAAAGGAAACTTTTTTCTCACTCAACCTTTAGAAGGGCTATCAAAGGACACCAAGTTAAATGTCCTTAAGGAGAAATGAGTGGACGAGGATGTTAAAAAACAGATATTAAGACAGAAAATTCAATATTTAGATGTTGGGAAGAAGATAAGACTAGCGACTCATGGCAACAAGGAGGTAAGGAGTTTATTAATTACTGATACTAATAAAGAAGTAGTTAAGGCCGTTATTTCGAGCCCAAAGATATCAGAGATCGAGGTTGAACAGTTCGCCAAGATGACTAACGTTTCAGAGGAAGTATTAAGATATATTGGTGGCAGAAGGAATTGGTGTGCTAGATATAGTATTGCTTTTGCCTTAATTAACAATTTAAGAACACCTATAAATATATCTTTACCTTTATTAAAAAAATTAGGTAAACGTCAACTAGACTTACTAAGTAAAAATAGAAATATCCAAGAGGTTGTGAGGAGAGAGGCTCAGTATTTAGCCAATAAAAAAAAAGAATAAGGAGGAGTATTAATTTGAAAAAACTAAAGATTGGATTACCAAAAGGAAGTTTACAAGAATCAACAGTTAGATTGTTTAAAAAAGCAGGTTTTATAGTTACTATCAGTGGTCGATCTTATTACCCAACTATAGATGATGATGAACTTGAGGCAATGTTAATTCGTGCCCAGGAGATGGCTATATATGTCCAAAAAGGAATATTAGATACAGGATTAACGGGTAAGGATTGGATTGTTGAATGTGGTGCGGATGTTGTTGAGGTTGCTGAACTAAATTATGCCAAAGAAGGATTAAAACCTGTAAAATGGGTAATTGCTGTACCAAATGATTCAGAGATTAAAGAGATAGAAGATCTGGAAGGGAAGCGAGTTTCAACGGAATTAGTCTCTGTAACAAAAGGGTTTTTAAGAGAAGCAGGGGTAAAGGCAGAGGTAGAATTTTCCTGGGGTGCAACTGAGGTAAAACCTCCTGAACTTGCTGATGCCATAGTTGAATTAACCGAGACAGGGAGATCTCTCAAGGCTCATAACTTAAGAGTTATAGGGACAATTCTTCAGTCAACCACACGATTGATAGCCAACAAGAAATCCTGGGAAGATCCATGGAAAAGAGAAAAGATTGAAAATTTGGCATGTTTGTTACAAGGTGCTATCCAGGCAGAAACAAAGGTAGGATTGAAGATGAATGTATTAAAAATTAAGCTTGATAAAATTATGGCGCTTTTGCCAGCCATACAAGCTCCAACGATCTCAAATCTTTGTGATGAAAATTGGATGGCAGTGGAAGTAATTATTGACGAAAAGATTGTTCGTGATCTTATCCCTGAATTAAAAAAGGCTGAGGCAACAGGGATTGTTGAATATCCGCTAAATAAGGTAATTTATTAAGACAGGGGTTTATTATGGCTGAGAAAGAATATTTGACCAAGGAAAAGTATAACGAATTAAAAGAAGAGCTTGATCGGCTAAAGATTGTTGTGAGGCCAGAGGTAATTCAGGCGATTAAAGAAGCAAGAGAACATGGTGATCTTAGTGAAAACGCAGAGTATGAGGCTGCTAGAGAAAGACAGTCATTTGTTGAAACAAAGATTCGACAGCTTGAAGACAAACTTGCAAGGGCAAAGATTATTAATCTTAAAGACCTGCCAAAAGACAAGGTAGTTTTTGGTGCAACAATATTTCTCTATGATCTAGATCTAAAGAAAGAGGTGAAGTATACCTTAGTTGGGGGAACGGCGGACTACAAAAAAGGAGAAATATCTATATCTTCACCAATAGGTAAAGGGTTATTAGGTAAACAAAAAAATGAAATTGCTGAAATAAAAGCGCCTGCCCGAACTATTAGATATAAGGTCATTAACATATGTTCTGGATAAAGATAAAACAAAGGTTAATAAGGAATAAATTAGCCTTAGTTGGAGGTATAATTGTAACCCTTTTATTTATAGTAGCCCTTTTAGCCCCCTTAATCTCACCTTATAATCACACAAAAATTAATGTCACCAAAATACTGTTACCTCCAGGTTCTAACCATTGGTTTGGCACGGACGAACTTGGTAGAGATGTTTTAAGTAGAATGATCTGGGGGGCAAGAATTTCCCTCCTGGTTGGCTTTGTTTCTGTTGGGATATCTACATTTATAGGTGTAATCCTTGGCTCTATTGCTGGTTATTATGCGGGGATAATAGATAACGTTATTATGCGTTTAGTTGATATTATGCTTTGTTTTCCGACTTTTTTTCTTATCCTGGCCGTAATTTCTATCGTTGAGCCTAGCATCTGGAATATCATGATTGTGATTGGTTTAACCAGTTGGCCTGGCGTGAGCAGACTTATTAGAGCCGAGATTTTAAGCCTTAAAGAAAGGGAATTTATCTTAGCTGCCAAGTCGCAAGGATTAAGTGATAAAAGGATTATCCTACGTCATATTATTCCTAATGCCTTAGCCCCTGTCCTTGTAGCTGCTACATTAGGGATAGCAGGGGCTATTCTTACAGAATCAGCTTTAAGTTTTCTTGGATTAGGAGTTCAGCCTCCTACCCCAAGTTGGGGTAACATCTTAACTGCCGGTAAAGATAACATTGAGATCGCCTGGTGGTTATCAATCTTTCCTGGACTAGCAATCTTAATCACTGTCCTTGGCTATAATTTGCTAGGTGAAGGTGTTCAAGATGCCATTGATCCGAGGCTAAACAGATAACGTTTTTAATTTAATATGTTCTATTTTGAAATACTGGAAGGTTTATATAAAAACAAGGTCAAATATTTGCTTGTTGGCGGATTATCAGTAAATCTTTATGGTGTCCCGCGTGTGACCCAGGATGTTGATATTATCATCTCAATGGATAAAGAAAATATCCTTAAGACGACCTCATTGCTAATAAAATTGGATTATGTCCCACGCTTACCTGTGAATCCAGATGACCTTGCTGATTTAGAAAAGGTCAAGGATTGGGTTGAAAACAGAAATCTTAAAGCATTCAGTTTCTATCATAAAAGGGATAATTATAAAGTTGTTGATATCTTACTTGTTCACCCTCTAGATTTTAATAAGGCTTTCAAAAATAAAACGGCAAAAAAAGTGAAAGAGATAGAAATTTATCTTGTCTCGATAGCTGACCTTATAGCGACAAAAGAATTCAGTGGTAGGGAGCAGGATATTAGCGATATAAACATGTTGAAAAGAATGAGCAAATATCTGATGGAGGAGAAATGAATAAAGGATTTTCATATGTCTTGGAGGAAGAAAAAATAATAGACTATCTGAAGTTATCCATAGAAGACAGATTGAATTGGTTGGAAGAAATTAATGAGTTTACCATGATGGTTTTGAATGATAAAGAAAAAGAGATAAGAAAAAAAATAAGGGCAGGAGAGATATGATTTTATTGGTGTTGCCTTTCATTTTCTTGCCATTCTCCTACTCACTATTCACCCTTTTTATTGCGAAATTAACACAAGAAAAAGTCTCAAAATTACCCGTTTAAAATATATACTTAAAATAATTATGGACTAGCTTTATATATTCATTTTGGATACGGATTAAGGAAAATTCATCCTTCCACCAATTGTTTATATCAATTCCTTCCTCTTTTAAGTCGAAGGTAGTGTAAAACAGATTAATCCGACTTTTTTTAAAGACATGAGAAAATATCATCCGTACCCGTCGCATATGAGTAGGTGAGCTAATAACAATAACGCTTGTTGCTTTTAATTTTTTTAGTTTTTTTAAAGAAGATGTAGCATCTTCAAAGGTACTAGTAATATCTTCAAGGAAGATAACTTTATCGTCTAGTAGTCCCTTTTCTGCTAGAACATCTTTAACCCTATCTATCTCTTGACGGTTATCGATAATTGTCCCACACCAATAGATATCAAAGATGTCCTTTGTATTAAAATTTAGAAGAATGTGATCTGCCACACCCTTATTTAGCAACTCAAGGCCAACCTGGATTCTTTTTTTATCTCCACTAAGGACAACTATAGCATCAGCTTTAGGTAATGAAGGGTCGGTTACAGTTAAAAATTTAGCCACAGATATTAGAAAGAACCTATAGTTTAAGAGACAGGTTATTATGGTCAGGAAGGTGATAAAAAGGAGTAGATGTTTTTTTTGGGGAAGTTTAAATTTCTTCATCTAAAAAAGACAGTTGAAAGGTTGAATTATTGTTATACTGCTCTAAGTTAAGTTTTTCTGAGGTAATGCAGGTTAGTTTTGTAACTAGCTGTTTAGGCACAAAGGCACTGAGGAAAAACAAAAAAACCTTAAAAACTTTGTGCCTTAACCTACTGATCTTTAGCTAACCTAACAGGTCTTACCTAGGCTAATAGTTACCAAGAAAAACCTAAGTTGGAGTAGTATATTAGACGTCTTTCCAAAATAAATGCCGTATTCTCTAGGGCAAAAGAAGACAAAAATTTTGCTGGAGTGAGTTATTTAGTAGGCTTTTTGTAAATTTTCTTAGTGCAGCTTCCCGTAAAATTGCCTCTGTTTGAGTGAAGCGAGTTAGGCAATTTAGGGAAGCAAGCTTAGAAAATTCAAAAAGACTACTTCAACGAACGAAGCAAAGATTTTTGTCTTCCTACGCCCTGCAAGATTATTTTGGAAAGATGTCTAGTATATATAACCTGTAACTAGTATTATAAAAAAACTTTTATTCTATTCACCGCTTCTGCTGAATAGGACTTTGATGATTCAATTGTTTGGAGTTTATGTAAGATAATCTTTTCTAATTGAGGATGTTGTAAATACCTAAGATTTTCAAATATATCTACGAGGAGGTCAATGCTCTTACTATCCTGATAATTAATTTTTTTTTCAGCAAGTTCTACTAAAGGTGTTATAGCCTCTCTCCCTTCAATTTTGATCAAAAGCCGCATTGCCTGTCTCAATTGATTAACTTCATCAAAAGATAAATTAGCGGAATCGTTTGCAGATAATGTTTTTATTAGATAGGGGGTAATTTTTTTCGCTCTCTTTTCAAGTTTACTAATAATGGGCTCCATTATATCCAGTCTACTTGCAGAATAGCCTAGCTTTTGAATGAGTCTATAAGGATTATTAAAATAGGAGGTGTATGACCAACAAACAAATATAAGCCAGAGTGTTAGAAAAAGTACATTAATCCACGCCCAAAAAGATAACAAATTATTGTTCCCCTTATTTTTTATTGAATTTTTAATGGCAAACCCAGACCAAATTACCCAAATTAACATAATAATAGTTGAAGGTAATAAGATACTTCCTTTAGTTGAAAAGCTAACCATAAAAAAAATTATAAGGGCAAGGAGGAATTTAGTGGTAAATTGTTTTAAGCTAACCAATAAGAGAAAAGTAAGCCATATCCCAATAAATGGGATAAAGGCAAAGATAAAAGGAAGATAGTAATCAAGTGTATAATCAAAGGGACTGAGCATAATTTTCTACCTCCTCCATTAAAGCTTGAAGGAGATCAGGTTCTCGAATTTTTTTAATAATTTTCCCTTTCCTAAATAATACACCTTGACCCTTACCACCAGCTATCCCAATATCACACTCTCTAGCCTCACCCGGACCGTTAACTACACAACCCATAACAGCAACCTTTATTGGTTTGAGGATGTAAGCCAATTTTTTTTCTATCTGACGGGTAAGTTTAATAATATCTACCTGACAACGTCCACATGTTGGACAAGAGATTATCTCTACCCCTCTTTTTCTAATCTCTAGCCCTTTTAAGATCTCATATGCTACCTGGATTTCTTTTAATGGGGCATCTGTAAGGGATACCCTAATTGTATCTCCTATACCTTCGGCAAGGAGTATACCTAAACCAATAGCTGATTTTATACTCCCCCTTAGTAGAGGTCCTGCCTCAGTAATCCCTAAATGAAGTGGGTAATCAGTTTTTTTAGCTATTAACCTATAGGCATGGACAGTATCATTAATATTAGAAGATTTTAAAGAGAGCTTAATTTGATAAAAACCAATATCCTCGAAGGTCTTGATGTGATTTAAGGCGCTTTCTACGAGAGCCTCAGGGGTTGGGCCATGATATTTAGTTAAAAGATGTTTTTCAAGTGAACCCGCATTTACCCCAATTCTAATGGGGATATTATATTCATGAGCAGTTTTAATTATCTCAACAATTTTTTTATTATCGGAAATATTCCCAGGATTAATCCTAATTGCATCTGCCCCCTCTTGGATTGATTTAATAGCCAGTTTGTGATCAAAATGGATGTCTGCAATGAGAGGGATGCTAATATTTTTTTTTATTGTTGATAATTGTCTTACCGCCTCTTCGTCAGGGACAGCTACCCTGATAATTTCACATCCAGCTTTTTCCAGCCTTTTAATCTGGCGAATGGTTTTTTTTGCGTTTCTAGTATCGGTCTTGGTCATAGATTGAACCGTTACAGGTGCATCTCCCCCTATCTTAACCTGTCCGATTTGGATTGTTTTGACTTTGTGACGATTCATATTAAAAAATTGCATCCTTCATTAAGAGGCAAAAGTAGTTTACACTTTCTATTATTTAGACACGAATTTACACAGATCTTTTAAAAACGCTACTAAAATAATTAACCTGATAAACATTAAGCATTATATCTAACTAACGCTAATTAAAAGGTTTTAATCCGTGTCTAAAAAGTTTTTTGTTTTTTTTACTTTCTAAAAAATACGCCCTAAAAGTGTAAACTAGTAAATGAAGGATGCCTAAAAAATTATCCAGTAACTGGCTCAATGTTAGTCCTGATAATATAACTATAGATTATTTTTCCCTCGAGCTCTTCTTTTTCTTTTAGGATATCTTCTTCGGTGTGGATGTTACTAAAGACAACATAATATCCTATTTTTAATCCTTCACTTTTTAGATAAGCCGCTAATTGCCTTTTACCCTTTTCATAAGAGGATTTATTTCGGTATATTTTTGTCTCAATAACATATTGTTTTTTATTGTAAATAATCAGAATATCTATTCGACCTCGACCAGTTGGCACCTCAACTAAAACTTTTCCTCCCATTTCTTCAATAAAGAAGAAGAGATAGCTATCAAGGGAATAATGCCAGGCGCTTTCTCGCAGGTTATTGACATCAAAAGCCCTGAAACCTCTTTTTTGGATATAAGCCTGATAATTATCTAAGAACAGCTCAATCTTTAGATCATCTCTAATAAGAAATCGTTCAAAACCTTCTTTAATCCCCAGATAGTATTGTTTTTCTCCATTACTTAGGGGACGAAAAGCTGTAATTAATGCCTCTTTATATAGAGGAACCTGAACATCCACATAATCCCCAATGCGTTCAATCACACCGTTAACTAATAAAAATTTGACTCTTTCATCATAGATAGTATATGGCATCTCTTCAGAAAAAAGGATCTTCAGTATTAATTCTTTTTCCTGTTTAGCCTTAGCTACAATGTTGGAGATGTTTTTATCGATTTTGTCTTTAAGATAATAATCCAGGCATTTCCAAAATGCCTGGATAGTTACTGGTTGAGAGTGATCTGGGCAGAATCTTTCGATTAAATCCTTGCATATCCCACAGATCAGGCCAGGTTGTCCAGCGGTCTCTTGATATATCTTCTCAAGCACCCTAGGTTCAAAGTCTTGGCCACTCTCTTTCTCATATTGGCTGATAAGTTCTGTAACCTCATTTTTAGTGAAATAGGGAATACTCAACTCGTCAGCAACATTAAAGGGTGAGGCATGATTCATGATCAATCCACTGATATTACTAACTCCTACGATGATTAAGGAGTGGAGATTATGATTATCTTTGTTATGATACATATCTCGAAAGGTGTGCATCAGATCAGAAATAATTGATTCTGGACATCCATCTATCTCATCAATAATCAGGACAATTCGTTTTTTTTCTTCTCCAAGGGTAAAAAAAGGATAAAGGTCAAGAAGGTTGGTTAATTCCTGCTGTTGAAGTCTGTCTTTTATCACTGTATCCTTTATTCCTCTTAGGATTGCCTGTTTAAGATAAAAAAGGAACTTATCAGGAGGAAGGTTCTTGAATGCCTCAAGGTTTATCCACACTGGTATATATTCAGGGTTTGTTTTCAGATTAGCGCTTAGCAATCGAAAATATGTAGTTTTGCCTGTCTGCCTGGGAGCCCAGATGCTAAAGAACTTCCCCTTTTCTACCATCTTTCGGCCCACCTTAATTAATTCCTCTCGCCTTACCATATAATGGAGACGGGGATCACAAGGGCCTGAAGTATTAAATTCCCGCATAATAATTTTCCTTTCTATCATCATGGAAATGTTTACTATGTCAACGTACCTATCCCGTTAGCAGCAATTCTGGGTGAACATGATCCATCTAATCAGAATTTAAAAGTTCTCAAGATTTGCGTTGGTAAAGCAATCCACTAGTTTAGATTTTATGCCTAACATCTAAGTACAGGACAAAAATTCAGCTCGCACAATTAAATTAGCGCCCTGCCGGTTTTCCCCGAAGGGGATAAATGTGAATAGCCATGGGTTAAAACCCACGGCTACTCACATTTATCCCCTTGTATATTTAAAGTTATAAAAGGTAGCTTACGCATTAATTATTTAAGATGAAGGACTCCGTCCTCCAAACCTCCTGAGATTTATCGCTTTTGAGGGTAATTTGTATTAAAAACATAAAAAGATCGTGCTAAAGAGTAAAGATGATCGCTAATGTCTCCACAATAAATAAAAATATCCATTTATTATTAAAATTATCCTTAAAAGCGGTAAATCCTAGGGGTTTGGGGACAGCGCCCCC
>JAZDLJ010000058.1:0-7373 GCA_043802115.1 bacterium
GGCATCCTTCATTATGAGGCGAAAGTAGTTTACACTTTCTATTATTTAGACACGAATTTACACAGATTTTTTAAAAACGCTACTAGAATAATTAACCTAATAAACATTAAGTATTATATCTAACTAACACTAATTAAAAAGTTTTAATCCGTGTAAATCTGTGTTAATCCGTGACTAAAAGGTTTTTGTTTTTTTGCTTTCTAAAGAATACGCCCTAAAAGTGTAAACTAGTAAATGAAGGATGCCGAGGAAACTAACAATTTATAGTTACCAGTTTTTATTTTTGATAATATTAAATTGACAGCCTCTGTTTCAAACCTTATTCTCAAATAATTTTGATCATCAAAAGGTCTACTTAATGCACAGACATCAATATAAATTGCTTTTTTGGTCATTTTTCTTAAACTTTAATGCCTTGTTTATATTAGTCCCAATCTTCAACCCATAAGACCCAAGGCATTACACAACAGTTATAAAATAAAAAAACTATTTCATAACCGTTGCAAGTGCCTCATCCAACCTCGCAACATCCTTCCCCCCAGCCTGGGCCATATCAGCCCTACCTCCACCACTACCTCCACATATCTGGGCTAACTCATTTACAATCTTACCAGCATTTAGTTTATCAGTCAAATCCTTAGTAACCATAGTAACAAGGGCTACCTTGTCATTAAAGACTGTCCCAAGCACAATAACGCCTGTTTTAACCTTATCCTTAATCTTATCTGCAAGATCACGCAATCCTTTGACATCTATACCATCAACTCTACTGGCAACTACCTTGATCTCTTGCCCTTCTATTTGAACCAATTTACCTCTTGTAATAATGTTATCTATTTGCGAGACAGTTGAAGTACCCTTTAATTTACTAATTTCTTTCTCTTGTTCTTTTACATGTATAAGTAATTTTTCTACCCGATTAAGAATTTCTTCTGGAGAGCTTTTTAAGAGCCTGGCTGTCTCTTTTAGTTCATTTTCTTCTTTTAGTATATATTCATAGGCCACTTGACCTGTTAGCGCCTCTATCCTCCTTACTCCCGCAGCAACACTCCCTTCATTGATAATTTTAAAAAGGCCTATATCACCAGTAGCCTGAGCATGTGTTCCACCACAAAGTTCTGAACTGACCTCAGCGATATTTACCACCCTTACCCCTTGTTCATATTTCTCACCAAATAAGGCCATTGCCCCACTCTCTAGAGCCTCTTCTAGCGGCATTTTTTTGGTAGCTAATGGATAGTTATCCCGAATATGTTTGTTAACCAGGGCCTCAATCTTGGTCAATTGAGAAGGATTAATGCTGGTAAAATGAGTAAAATCAAAACGTAATTTTCCAGAAGATACAAGAGAACCTGCCTGTTTAACGTGATTACCCAAGATCTGTCTGAGTGAGGTTTGTAACAAATGGGTGGCAGTGTGATTTCGGGCAATCTCTTTTCGTCTTTCTTTATCGACCTTAACAATTAGAGTATCACCAATAGTGATACTCCCCTGAATGATTCGACCGTGGTGGCTTATGATTTTTGGGATAGGTGTCTGTGCATCATGGATTTTTATATTTACCCCTTTGGAAGTAAGGATACCTGTATCCCCTACTTGTCCACCCTTTTCTCCATAGAACGGGGTCTTGTCCAGGATAATTTCTAGCTCATCTCCTTCACGAGCTGAATTAAGCAATCGACATTGACTACTTTTAACGAGGGCTAAAACCTTAGCTTCTCCTTCAAGAGTTTCATAACCAATGAAGGTAGTTGGAGGAATTTCGGCAGCTAGTTTTTTATATAAAATATCTATGTTTTGTTCACATAAAGTTATATCGCCTTCTAAATATGCAGCGCCTTGCCAAGATTTTCTCCCCCGTTTTCTCTGTTCTTCCATATATCTCTCAAAACCTGACTCATCTAATTCTAAACTACTCTCTTGAGCAATCTCTCTCGCTATATCTAAAGGTAAGCCATAGGTATCATATAATTTAAAGATATCCTCTCCTGGGATAGACTTCCCTTTCTGATTTTTTATCTTTTCTATGAGTTCGTCCAGGATATTTAGGGCCTGACTTAAGGTATTGGCAAAACGTTCTTCTTCGCTTAAGGTAACTGATGAGACCAATGTCTGATTTTGTTTTAATTCAGGATAAGCATCGCCCATTAGACCAACGACAACATCTGTTAACTCGAACAAAAATGGCTTATCTATTCCAAGAAATTTTCCGTGCCTGATAGCGCGGCGTAAGATCCTTCGCAAGACGTAACCTCTTCCTTCGTTAGAAGGCAAGACCCCATCACTTATCAGGAAGGAAATAGCTCTGATATGATCAGCAATTACCCGCATTGAGACTGTATCTTTTTCCTGCCCTCGATATTTTTTTTTGCTTAATCTCTCTATTGACTTGAGAATAGGCTGGAAGAGATCAGTATCAAAGTTAGTTTCAACACCTTGAATAACAGCAGTAATCCTTTCTAGTCCTATGCCTGTATCAATGCTTGGTTTAGGTAGAGGGGTTAGGTTTCCCTGACTGTCTCGGTTAAATTGCATAAAGACAAGATTCCATAACTCAAGGTAGCGATCACAATCGCAACCTACTTTGCAATCAGGTCTTCCACAGTTGAATTTTTCTCCTTGATCTATGATAATCTCTGAACAGGGACCACAAGGGCCAGTCTCTCCCATTGACCAGAAGTTATCCTTTTTACCCATACGAACGATCCGATCATTAGATGTACCTATTTTTTTATGCCAGATTTCAAAGGACTCGTTGTCATCTTGAAAAATCGTAATCCAGAGTCTTTCTTTAGGCAAGCCCATAACCTTGGTTAAAAAATCCCAGGCTAAAGGGATGGCCTCAGATTTAAAATAATCACCAAAAGAAAAGTTCCCTAGCATCTCAAAAAAAGTGTGGTGTCTCGCCGTTCTCCCCACATTCTCAAGGTCATTATGTTTTCCTCCTGCCCGTACACACTTTTGCGAACTAACAGCCCGAGGATAAGGACGTGTTTCATCCCCGAGAAAGACATCCTTAAATTGAACCATCCCAGCATTGGTAAAGAGTAGGGTTGGATCGTTGTAGGGTATAAGAGAGGAACTCTTGACTTCGGTGTGACCTTTTGACTTAAAGTAATCTGCAAATCTTTTACGAATATCTTTAGCGTACATTTAAGACCTCAAACATTCTATCTATAGTTTTTTTAGCCTTAACTCTTATCTCCTCTGGGACGTTTATTTCATACTTCATTTTTTTTAGACTGGCATAAATATCCTCTAAGGTGATCAATTTCATTGTCGAACAGACCATATTTGGAGAAGCTGGATAAAATTTGCAAGAAGGATTATTCCTCTTTAGTCCATAAAGCATCCCTATCTCTGTAGCAATGATAAATTCATTAGCCCCGCTAGACAGAATATATTTATTCATAGCAGAGGTGCTACAGATATGGTCTGCCTCAGCCAGGACATCTGGTTGACATTCAGGATGGGCAATTACCCTAGCCTCTGGATGTTCTTTTTTTATTTTAAGAATATCTTTAGGTTTTAGGAGATGGTGACTCGGACAACATCCTTCCCAGAAGATAACCTCTCTTTTAGTAGATTTTGCTACATATTTAGCTAGATTTTGATCAGGCAATAAAACATATTGTCGATTAGCTGGAAGTGCATGAACTAGATCAACGGCATTAGCAGAGGTACAACAGACATCACACTCTGCCTTGACCTCAGCGGTAGAGTTTACATAACAGACAAAGGTAGCCTCTGGATATTTTATTCTCATTTTTTTTACTGCTGCTAAACTAGCCATCTGAGCCATATCACAGCCAGCCTTAAGATCAGGTAAGAGGACAGTCTTATCAGGGCAGATAATAGAGGCTGTCTCTGCCATAAAGTAGACACCACATAGGACAATTATCTCAGCATCAGTCTTTAAGGCTGCCTGACTGAGCCCAAGTGAATCACCTGTAAGATCAGCGATATCCTGAACCTCTGGTCGCTGGTAATTGTGTGCCAGGATTATAGCCTTTTTTTCTTTCTTTAGGGTATTAATCTCTTTGATAAGTTCTTTTTGATTTTTTACTTCCATTTAATTTTGATTCTCCTTTTTACAGCAGTTTGCCGATCTCGTCTAAATCCTTGCACCGATAAATTCGTGGGATTATTTTTTCCAATTTGCTAAGGTCCTTTATCTTTTTGAATTTAGTCAAGATATCGTCTGGGACTTTATCAAAACGAACTAGCAGGTATTCTTTAATGGATTCTATTATTCCTTCTTTCTTTCCTTCTTTCTTTCCTTCTCGTTCACCTTCATCAAAGGCGATCTGACCAATATTACTCATTCTTTCTGTTAGTCCCATATCTAAATTACCTCCTTTTATCTTTTTTACTTCTTCTTGAAATACAAGTTCTTTTTCTTTAGCTAAAAAAAGTAATCCATCTATGAAAATGAATATCTTGCGAATCTTTTCCTTATCATACCCTGCCTTTAATAGTAATCTTATTAGCTTAAGTTTGAATTTATATCTTTTATTTTCATCTTCTAGACTTTTATTAGAGTAGACATCTTTCCAAAATAAATACCGTATTCTCTAAGTATCTAGAGGCAAGAGAAGACAAAAATTTTGCTGTAGTGAGTTATTAGTAGGCTTTTTATAAATTTTCTTAGTGCAGCTTCCCGTAAAATTGCCTCTGTTTGAGCGTAGCGAGTTTTGGCAATTTAGGGAAGCAAGCTTAGAAAATTCAAAAAGACTACTCCAACGAACGAAGCAAAGATTTTTGTCTTCTCACCCGCAAAATTATTTTGGAAAGATGTCTATTGTTGTGAGATAAAAAAAATAATCCAGTCAGACACACTAATTAAAAGGTTTTTATCTGTGTTAATCTGTGTTTAAATTTTTTTTTGTTATATCTAAAAAATAAGCAAAAAAAGTGTAAACTAGCTAATGAAGGATGCCAATTATTTAAACTATTTTAACTCTTGAAGAAAGGAGGTTTGTTAGGGAGAGAAGAGGTTTTTGTTTAGTATCGGGAATATCTCTAAACTTAAGGGGATTTTAAGAAATCTTCTAGAACGTTAGAGAACAGTAATTTTTATTTATAAATGGGCTTAATTTTAGTTACACTTTTAGGTGAATACAACTAGGAGGAAAGAATGGAGACATTAACTATTGGTGGTGCATTAGGGCCTATATTTATCTCTATAATAGTTGGAGCCGTGGGAATGCTCTTTGTTTGGATATTAGCAAAAAGAATCTTAGCAAAAGATCCTGGAACGGAAAAAATGATCAAAATCTCCGATGCGATCCACGAAGGAGCGATGGCATTTCTATTTAGAGAATATAAATCAATTGCGATCTTTGTTGCAGTTGTATTTATAATTTTGTTTTTTTTCGTTGCAAAGATGACAGCCGTTTCTTTTGTTATTGGGGCATTTTGTTCAATTTTAGCTGGTTATATTGGTATGAGTATAGCCACTCGAGCAAATAATAGAACCGCTCAGGCAGCCTCCAAAAGTTATAATGAGGCAATAGGAGTAGCCTTCCCAGGGGGGGCAGTGATGGGGACAAGCGTTGTTTCTATCGGTCTGTTAGGTCTGTCTTTAGTCTTTTTGGTGGTAATTCTTGTGACTAAAGGTAGTCAGACAGATTCAGCTTTAATAATAGCTCATGCGGTTCAGATGGTCGCTGGCTTTTCTCTGGGTGCATCTTCTGTAGCCCTTTTTGCCAGGGTTGGTGGGGGGATATATACAAAGGCGGCCGATGTAGGAGCAGATCTCGTTGGTAAGATTGAGGCTGGCATCCCTGAAGATGATCCAAGAAATCCGGCTGTAATAGCCGATAATGTTGGTGATAATGTTGGTGATGTCGCAGGTATGGGGGCTGATTTATTTGAATCCTATATTGGGGCAATTATTGCTGGAATGGTGATAGCGGCTGCCCCAAATCCAGTTGTTGATATAAAGGGTATTATGCTTTGCCTTTTAATATCAGCCTGGGGAATTGTTGCCTCTACGGTTGGGATATTTTTTGTTAAAACAGATGAGCAGTCTGACCCGCAGAGGGCCTTAGTTAAGGGCATGATTGCTTCTGCCGTACTACTTACAGGAGGCGCTTATGTCTTAACTGTAATGTGGTATAGGAATGGGGCGATACAGGGAATAAATTTATTTTGGGCTGTAATTTCTGGCCTGATAGCAGGTTTAATAGTTGGATATGTAGCACAATATTATACCTCGGGGAGTTCAGTTGAATCTGTAGCTAATGCAGCTAAGACAGGCGCAGCCACTTGTATAATTCAGGGATTAGCTGTAGGTATGAAATCAACAGCTATACCATTAATCGCTATTGCCATAGCTACAATGGTTGCTTATTCCACTGCTGGGATATTTGGAATTGCTTTATCTGCTATTGGAATGCTGGCTATAACTGGAATGACTGTTGCGGTAGATGCCTATGGCCCTATTGCTGATAATGCTGCCGGTATTGCTGAGATGGCAGGCATGGGGAAAGAGGTTAGAAAAAGGGCAGAGAAGCTCGATGCTATCGGTAATACAACAGCAGCCGTAGGTAAGGGATTTGCAATAGGTTCAGCAGCCTTGACTGCTCTTGCCCTTTTTGTTGCTTATGGAGAGACTGTAAACCTTGGTGTCTTAGATGCTACTAATTCAAAGGTTGTGGCGGGTCTGTTCATTGGTGGAATGATCCCTTTTATTTTTAGCGCTATGACTATGCAGGCAGTTGGAAGGGCAGCCTTTTCTATAGTTGAAGAGGTAAGGAGGCAGTTTAGAGAGATTAAGGGGCTAATGGAAGGGAAGGTCATGCCTGATTCAGCCAGGTGTGTAGATATTACAACTAAAGGGGCATTGAAAGAGATGATTGTACCAGGGGTTATGGCAGTTGTAGCCCCAATAGCCATTGGTATAATATTAGGGACAGAAGCCCTTGGAGGATTTTTGGTGGGTTCGCTTATCTCAGGTGTCCCTTTGGCTGTTATGCTTTCCAATGCTGGTGGCGCATGGGATAATGCAAAAAAATACATTGAGGAAGGAAATTTAGGAGGTAAGGGATCGGAACCACATAAGGCGGCAGTAGTGGGTGATACGGTTGGAGATCCTTTTAAAGATACATCGGGTCCAGCTATAAATATATTATTAAAGCTTATGGCTGTTGCATCTCTTATCTTTGCACCAGCTATTATGAGATTACATACCTTGATTTTGAGCTTGTTTTAACTTTCAGCGGCTCTAAAATAGTTTTGGCTATTTATGGATTCCAAGTTGTTTTTTACTTGGAATCCATAAAGAAGCCCTAGTTTTTTATTTTATTATCTCGCCATCTTTTCCTCTTCGTTCCTGACTCAAATTTAGATAATTTAAAAAAAATCCTTTT
>JAZDLJ010000062.1:0-3005 GCA_043802115.1 bacterium
TTTTAACATGAACAGATATCCCGTTTTTATTGGCAATTAGAGTTGTACCTTTAATTCTAATCCTGAAAAGTATCCCTTTAGATCGAAGGTATTTAAACCATTCCTTACCAATAAATTAGCGATCAGCAGTAAGACATAAAATTTTGCCTCTTAGTGACTAACCCAAATTCCGCAAAAGTCATAGATAGTTTAAGGTCGCTAAAAAATAAAAGTCAACAAAAACAATCAGATATTAAATCAATCTAAAAATACAATCTCAATAAAAATAATAAGTTATATTTTTATTGTCGGTTTGTAGTGTCTGTTTTTATATCTATTATTTCATGATTTTTATTGCGTTTTTATTATTTTTTTGCTATAGATATTATCTACCCATATTACTATTAATCTATCGAGAATATTAGGTAGGCGTTTATAACAAGGTTTAGAGAGGTTCGAACTATGTTTTTTCGAGAAACTCATTCTAAAACTTCAAAAAAGACTATTTTACAGTTACTTCAAAATTTTCGCACTCCCAAAGGTTCGCTAAAACGTGTTGTGGTTTCTTTAGTAACCAAGGTTGTTGAAGGTCGATAATTAATCTGCGTAAAGCAGGAATATAGGAACTTGCCCCTAATACGGCTACAGATAATTCTACCTCTATGACTTCTCCCGTCAAATGATCTACATAGTGGGGTTTATCTCCTGAAAAATCGACAAACATCTTCTCACTTGCTTTATGTTATAGTTAGGTCAAAGGTTGTTTTTTATACATCCCTAACCTTAAGCGCCAAACCATCCAGATCGCTTCCCAGATAATGGCCTTGCTCATCTTGGTATCACCATGAAATCTTCCTGAAAATATTATAGGGATTTCACTGATCTTAAAACCTCTCTTATATGCCCTATAACTCATCTCAATCTGAAAGGAATAGCCCGTAGAATGGATTGCATCCAGGTTGATATCCTCTAATACCCTTCTTCGAAAACACTTAAAACCTGCAGTGGCATCTGTTAAAGGCATTTTAGTGATGAGCCGGACATATTTTGAAGCACTTTTACTCAGGATTAATCTCTTAAAATCCCAATTTACAACACTAATTCCATCTATATATCTCGATCCGATAACAAGGTCATAACCTTCATGAACTTTTTTGAGAAAGAGAGCGAGATATTTGGGGTCGTGGGAGAGGTCTGCATCCATCTCAAAGATATAATCATAGTTATTTTGAAGGGCGAATTTAAAACCAGCAATATAGGCAGTACCTAGACCCAATTTGCCTGGCCGGTGAATAACCTGGATCTCTGAGTGTAACTTGGACAAGAGGTCGGCTACCTCTCCCGTTCCATCGTTTGAATTATCATCAATGATCAGGATATGAAAACCCTGCTCTAAACTAAGGATGGCCTCGGATATCTTTTGGATATTTTCTCTTTCATTATATGTTGGGAGGATGATTAAGGAATTGGACATTAGCTACTCCAGCAAGTTTTAATTTTGATAATTGAAGGGACGATCGAGTGGCTATCATTTCTGTTCTCCCACGCATAGCGTGGGGCTTAATTTAGAGTTAATCACCGACAAAGTCCTCTGAGCAAATCCTTCCCAGGTAAATGTTTTAGCCCATTGAACAGCATTTTCAGACATCTTTTTCCATAATGAATGATCTGTTAATAATAATTTTATCTTATCTGCTAATTCCTGGACATCTCCATGCTCAACTAAAAATCCAGTAATTTCATCCTGGACAGCCTCTCTTAATCCAGGAGAGTTACTAGCAATGATAGGTAAACCACAGGCGTTCCCTTCAATAACAGTCAATCCCCACCCTTCTTTTGGAGAACACTGGACAAGGATATGTGATTTTTGTAATTCCTTTATCTTAACAGAATCCTCACAAAATCCTAAAAAATTGAGATGATGTTCTATCTGTAACTTTTTAGCAAGATCTTTAAGGGCTCGAAGATGCTTCCCTGCTCCTATGATATCAAGTTGAATATCAGGGATGTCTTCAATAAGAATATTTACGGCCTTTATTATTAAATCTATCCTCTTATATTTTCTAATCCGACCAATGTAGATAATTGTGGGTGATTCATATTTCTTAACTTTTTTGTCTACTTTATAAAGACTATGATCTATACCACAATAGGCAACCTGGATATTATCACTAGAAGAAATCTTCCGCTTTATTATATCATCTTTTGTATCATTTGAGATGGCTAAAAAATGAGAATTTTTATAGACAGATGGTACAAATTTTTCAAGCCCAAAGACATAACCAGCCACAAGAAAATTAGTTTCCTGAAAGACTGTTGTCCCAAAGAGATGTGGGATTAGGGTCAATACAGGCTTTCCTTTAGCAAAAAAAGGGATAAAGGACGGAACCTTACACAGACACTCAATTATAATATCAAAATTATAGTCTCTTAGTTTTTTTAGATAATAAAATGGGACAAAATAATTAAAATAAGTCTGTTTGCCAATCCTAATGAGGAGTATTCTATCTGTTAATACCTCTTCCTTCTTAGCCCCTTTATATCCGCTACAAAGCAAGATTATCTTATGTCCCTCATTACCCAGATGAGCCATTAGTTCATGGACTAGGACCTCTGCCCCGCCCGCATCTGGGTGAGTTAGATCTCGATGGTTTATTATTAAGATGTTATATCTCTTCTCATTATTCATCTGAAAAAAAATTAAAAAACGGCATCCTTCATTTAGGCCCAAAAGTAGTTTACTCTTTTTTTATATACTACTCCAACTTGAATTTTTCCAAGTGATTGTGTTAGTTAAAAACAGCATGTTAAGGCACAAAGTAGCAAAGGAACAGAGACACAAAGGGAAAAAATAAAAAAAATTTAAAAACTTTCGACCTGTTCGATTAGAATAGTGCCTTTTTGCTCCGAAGGAGCATTTCATACTAGCCTAGGGTGAGCGAAGCGTAACCCTATAGGTAATGATTTATATACCGATAGCACTCTGAAAGAGTGCCTCATAAATAATAATAAGCTCATCATATTAT